>QIGJ01000209.1 GCA_003229995.1 Gammaproteobacteria bacterium
GATTTTAACCACGCAACGGCGGGTATTTTTAAGTTCTGTACGGTGCATTTTTTGTAGGGTCTGCTCTATAGGGCGTAGCCATCAGGCTAAGAAATGGAAATATTCATTAATCAGTCGCTTGAAAGTGATAATACTCATTCGAGTAACGTGAGTTACTTCTTCTTTATTTCCAATAACTATTTTTGACGATTCAGAGAATAAAAATCCTGCGTGAACTCACTGACATTCCCTTGACCGTTGAGGAAGACATTCCTGACTTGCATCATTTTAACCGGTATAAAGGTTTTAACCACATACATGGTGGAACCGCTGCGCTTGTTCCACCCTACCCGGAGCGAGAGTGGCGTTGGAGCGTTCATCGACTTTTTTGTTCCGTTCTATTCGACACAGGGTAAAATCGTAGGGTGGAACAAGCGCAGCGGTTCCACCAAATTACTCACAAAACGATTTAGCCCTTAATTCACATTTTAATATGAGCCAATACCTCGACTCATCACCTTAATAACATTGTCCTTTCTTTCCAACAGGCTGTACATGCGTAGTGTGGTACGACCGATAACCGCTTCACTGCTCACCAGAAAATACTCACTGCTGACACTGACCCGTTTTTTGTCCAGAGTAATATTGTAATCACCTTTTAATTTATTCACGAATTCATCCGCTGTTTCAAAAGCCGTGTTCACGCGCATCGCCGCCAACTCGGTGGCAATACGTGGGGTGATGTCTTCATGCAGACTCAGCAATACCATCTCCGGTGCCGTATTCACATTAATCGCCGTGCTGACAGGCAAGGCCGTCACTAACGGTAACAAGGCAGACACGTCACGCAATGAAAGCCCGGCCACCGCTGCCAGTTCGCTGGGACTTGCCATCAGACGATTGGCTGTCCGGTATGGCACATCCAGCCCGAGATAGAGCAGGTCTTCAGCGCCATCGGCCAAAGCATTAAGATTAGTGTCGATCCAGTCGGCCACTCGATTGGCTACAAAAGGGGAAAGCTGTACTTTTTCTTCCGCGAAACTAACCTGTTGAAGCAGCGACTGGAACGCTTTGATTTGCAACTGATTCGGCTTGTCATTATTGTTGTCATTGTTATTATTATTGTTATTGGCGTTGCCACCGGTACCACCAATAAGGTTATTGAGGTTAAACCGACCTTGCAGGTCTTCAACACTGCCAGTGATAACACCGCCGTCAATAGGAATAGGGGGTAGCTTCATCGCCCAATCCTCGGTCAATGTATCAATTTTCGTTTTTTGCTTATCCTCTTTTAACATCTGGGTGACCCAGAATTCTGCGGCAAGCGCGTACATGTAAGCCTGATCCGCTTCCAGCATGTTGCCGGTACGACGAATATCCAACTGTTGGCGCGAGGCCATGGCCACGGCAACCACGGTGACTAACGCTGCAACCAATAACGCTGTAATCAGGGCCACACCCTGTTGTTTATGTTTATAGTTCACAAGCTTCATTAACCGGGCACCCGGAACAGCCGGGTAATGCGGCCTTCGGCCTTGGTTTCCAGTGTCACTTCTACCGCGCGGGGCGGTGTAGTGCTGGCCACCCCACCCAACTGGCTGCTGGGCCAGGAATTCTGCCAAGCGTTTTTGTCGTTAAGAAAACGCAACTCCAACTTCTCAACACCGTCCAGCAATACACTTTCCAATGGTTCACTGTCCTGCGCGCGATCCAACACATTCCAGTAAACACGCAGCAGGTTTCCATCGCGCAATCCGTAGGCCACCCGCTGTAAATTACTGCGCGTGCGCCCTGCCGGATTACGCCAACCCGTGCGCGTCAGCTCCAGTTGATAACGCCCTGTCTCCACACCCAGCATGGCGGGACGTACTTCAGCATATTCATTCCGAATCGGACGATCAATCGCCTGTTCAATATCACGACCGAGCCATAAAAAAGTCATTTGTAACTGACTGAGACGCTCGGCATGCTCTGTTGTCACTTGCCGGGCAGCCATCACACTGTTAAGGCCGCTATAAGCCATTGCCGCCAACAGCGCAAAAATACCCAGCGCCACCAATAATTCCAACAGCGTAAAACCCGCTTGTTTTTTGCCCGCCATGATCACGACTGGCCTATAAACCCGGTCAGCGTCACCAGGGGTGATTCATCATTTTCGTCCAAACGCACACGCACATCCACGCGGCGAATTTTCTGATTCGGCGTTTTGCTCACTTTCACCGACCAGAACCATTCGTGACGCGCCATCAGTGTACTGCCTTTGGTGGTGCTGGTAGATGGCCACTTTTTAGTGGCGTGCAACTCGGTCATTTTATTCATCGCCACCCAATGGGCATAGGTGCGTTGTTGCAGACTGGAGGCAGTACCCGCACTATTGGAAACGGCACTGGCAGCAGCGGCCAGAGAAAAGGCGATAACGGCCAACGCAACAATCACTTCCAAAAGAGTGAAACCTTGGCAGCGGGTGGTTTTTAAAAAACCCCGACAAATCGATTGACCCTCATTCCGGCACGGACCGGCACACAGTAATGATGGGGTTGAAAAAACCTTAGTCGTTTTCATCATCTTCTGCCCGGGTCAAAATCAGCTTGCCATTAATCAAACCTTGCAGTGAATACTCTTCACCTTCATCCGTTTTTAACGTCATATCGAACGGTGTGAGTTCACCGCTGGAAAAAACAAAGATACGTGGCAGATTCTCTTTGTCTTCAAAACTGGTTTCCGTACCTTCCAGAAATAACTCAAGCTCAACGGCTTCCGGCAATGGCCGCTCGCGCAACAGGTTATCTTCCTTCACCAGCTGCCAATCTTTTTTGCCCAATTCCAAAAACCGGTAACGGTCATGATCAAACTCCAGCGCCAGGTCACGCCCTTGCAACACAGCCTCTTCACCTGCCAGCTGAATCAGGCCATGCAAACGTTCTACCTCATCCTGTACAATACGACTGGAATTTTGACCAATAGAAAGGCTGGCAAAACTGATAATGATACCGATGATCGCAATCACCGCCAGCAACTCAAGCAGAGTAAACCCGGCGTGTGTTTTTCCACCGGGGTGTTTTGACAGTGTTGGAGACGGGATCATAAATTGCCTCATCCGGGCTTCTGGCGACGAGGGCAACCGTCAGGAAACGCTATTGCAGCCCCCAGTTACCCACATCTGCATTAGCATCATCACCACCTGGCTGACCATCAGCCCCCTGCGAAAAAACATCAATGGCACCCTGTATACCGGGTGAAAGATACTGATAATCACTCCCCCAGGGGTCTTTGGGCAGGCGATCCATATACTGTTTCCAGTTGCGAGGCTCAGGTGTGCCACCCGGCTTGCTGATCAGCGCCTGCAAACCCTGATCGGTATTGGGATAAACAAAGTTATCGAGTTTGTAAAGCTTCAACGCACTTTCCAAAGCACGAATATCCGCCTGAGCCTTGGTGGTGCGTGCGGCATCAGGACGGTCCATCACGCGCGGCACAACAATGGCAGCAAGTATGCCAAGAATGACCACAACCACCATGACTTCGATAAGAGTAAATCCGGATTGTTGCTCCGGCGCGGACTTATGGGTTTTCACATCTGTCTCCATTCTTTACACTGGACTCTATGATAATAATCTTCAATAAGACGAATACTAACATTAGTACACTACAAGGTTATGTGGTTGAAACCCCATGAATGCCACTACGCTATCACAACTCCGCGCCCATAGCCTGCTGCCGCTGGCCCTAACTCTGTGTGTGACGCTATTTGCACTGGGAGGTTCCGAGCTGACAGCCGTTTTACGCTTTGAGCGCGAGGCACTGCTGCACGGAGGCCAGGTCTGGCGGTTATTTACCGGTCATCTGGTGCATCTTGGCTGGTCACACACGGGCCTGAACATCGCTGGACTGGCACTGATCTGGGCACTGGTCGGCCATCGGTTTAACAACTGGCAATGGTCGGCCATCATTATCGCACTCATGCTGGGCATCAGCCTCAGCTTACTCATCTTTAATCCAACACTGGCTTGGTATGTAGGGCTGTCCGGTGTACTGCACGGCATGCTGGTCGCCGGTGCCGTGGCAGATATTCGCAGTGGCGACAAGACCGCGTGGTTACTACTGATCCTGATTGCTGCAAAACTGGCATGGGAACAGCTGACCGGGGCTTTACCAGGTTCCGAAGCCGCTGCTGGCGGCGCTGTCATCGTTGATGCTCATTTGTACGGCGGACTCTTCGGGCTCTTGCTGAGCGGTCTGTTTAAACCTAAAACCACTCAGCAACAAACCTGAGCCCGCTTATTTCACCACACGTAATTGCGGCCCACCGGACTTGGGTTTTTCCTTGCCCGGCTCATCAGGACTACGGTCTTCATCGTCATTGAACACCATACCCCGGCCATTTTCGCGCGCGTAAATGGCCAGAACAGCTGGAACAGGGACGCTGACATGCATGGGCTTGCCACTGAAACGAGCACTAAAACTGACTTCTTCACCGGCCATATCAAGATTTTGCACTGCCGAGGAAGCAACGTTGAGAATAATTTTACCGTTGTTGACATGCTCCACCGGCACCACCACATGAGGATGCTCGGCGTTAACCAACAAATACGGGGTCATGTTGTTATCAACAATCCACTCGTAAATGGCACGCATCAAATAAGGTCGGCTGGAATTCATCTTTCACACATCTCGCACATATCCCGCACACAACAAAAACAATTGGCCACCGCATTACCCTTCGCGCATTTCCCGCTCTTTTCCACTGAGACTGTTCTGAAAGGATTCGAGTTCAAACAAACGTTGCGCATAGTCTTCCAGCGGCTTGGCCACAGCGGATAACTTAATGCCATATGCCGACAAACGCCACAAAATAGGAGCCACAGCACAATCCAGCAATGACAGTTCATCGCTCATGAAAAAGGGTTTTTGCTCAAAAATCGGGGCAATCACAGTAAGGCTGTCGCACAATTCTTTAGCCACTTTTGTCTTGTCACGACCTTTTTGCAACCGTTCCATCAAACTGTCCCAATCCTGTTGAATACGACACAAGGTCATGCGGCTTTGCGCGCGGGAAACGGGGTCCACAGGCATCAGCGGCGGATGCGGGAAACGCTCATCCAGATACTCCATAATCACCTGCGCATCATAAAGAACCAAATCACGATCCACTAGCGTGGGCACCTTGCCATAGGGGTTCAATTCCATCAGGTCTTCAGGTGGATGTGCGGGGTCCACATCCACACTCTCAAAATTGATACCCTTTTCGGCCAAAACAATACGCACACGATGACTGTACAAATCGGTGACACCGGTAAAAAGGTTCATTATGGATTTTCTATTGGCCACGACTGACATTTGCTGTTTCTCCAACGGCTACCGTCTAAGGAAATAATTCTTGAGAGGCGGGGATTATACCTGAATAATCGGAAAACCCCTGAAATATCCTGCAAGGTAATGATTTAACTGGGATTCACCTTGCAAATCAGTCGGTCAGATTTGCCGATTTCATGGCTTTCAGACAAACAGTAAAAGCCGACAGATTCACAGAAACTCCGTGAATATCCCGGCAATATCTTTTTTCAACAAAACGGTCAAGACCAAAAGCCTCACGAAAACAGTAGCGCCTACTTGCCCAAAATAAACAACGGGCAATACTCGCAAACACAAAAAGGGCTCCGCAGAGCCCTTTTTCACATTCTCACATTAATATGCCCACTAAATATCCCGTTATGCGCGCACCAACCCATATTTGGTCATTGCCTTACGCATGGAAAACCAGCCAACCGCAACGATCAGCACGGTCACCACGATATCGAAAATCGAGGTCATGGGTATATGATAAAACTCCGGGGATACTGAACCAGAAATCCAGGTATAGCGCTCGATCCAGGTTCCCAGCAGGATGCTGATAGCGACAAACATAATGACAGTGGGGTTGTGACGATTTGGGGTCCACACGGCAAAAGTAAGAAAGGGAACAAAAAACTTCAGCACCAGAAAGGTCCACCATAAGGGTGCCAGATCATGAAGCATCATGTCATTAAAACGATCCATTTCTTCCGGTAAACGGCCGTACCACATAATCAAATATTGTGTAAAATAGAAATAGGTCCACAAAATCGTGAAAGCCAACATCATCTGGGCCAGATAATTAAAGACAAAAGGCTTGTACGGTTTGTTCACCTTGCCGGAACGATGCAACATGATTAACACAAGTGCCAGGAAGGCCAAAAAGAAGTGGAACATACTGACAAACTGGTAAACACCGTAACTGGCACTGTGCCAGTTCACCAGCATGGTCATTTCAAAGTCCCAGGCGATCATGGTGCCATACAGTACATACACACCCGGAATGACCAGGGCGATGTTACGAAAGGTGCGATGCACCTTGGGATCATCGCTCACATCCGTCAGATGTTGGTATTTGATAAACAAGCCGAAGAAAGCCGCTACCACCAGGAAACCCAGGATCTGGCGTGTCACCAAAAAGCCGTAATTCAACCAGCCACTGAGATGCACGTCTTCATCATGCACAGCAGCTAACCACGGGAAGGTGCTTTCACCGCTGTAAAGCAACAACAGTAATAACACACCGGCCAGCGGAAACAACGCCGCTGTGGAAACCGCAAAATATCGCACCTGGAAACGCCATTTACCATTCACCAAGTGCAGGATCGACGCAAACGTCACGCCTGCCAGCGCCAGATACAACACAATGAGGAAATTTGTGGTCAACACCGACCAGCTGCCAAAATTTTCCATTTAACCCTTGCCCCTTTTATCTATTCTTGTAGAGCGCCGCAAAATATTGCGCGCCTTGCCGTTGCTCTAAGTAGTAATGCAGCATTGTTTTAACAAAATGTCCGCCGAATTTTTTGAGTGACTCAAGGCGCAGCGAAAGGAGCATAGCGCGCTATGTAACGGGAGCTGCAACGCTGTGTCACTCAAAAAAGGCAAGGAAATGTTAAAATAATGATGCATAACTACTTATTGTGCCGCCATCCGGGTTTCGTTCACCAAACCATTTTTGAGATAGTTCACCACATGCCAACGCTCTTCGACACTCAGATCGTTCGAACCACCCTGCTCTCCCACGACACCGTAAGCCGGCATCACATAACTGCCAAACGTAATCGTGCCCCACAGCCAGCCTTCACTCAGTGATGCCTGCACATAATCATCCGTCAGATCAATGGCACCTATTTTGCTGGCCACAGGTGACTCCGCTTTACCCGTCAAGCCATGGCAAGCGGAACAATAAATACGAAAAAGAGTGCGCCCCTTTTTCAACGACGCTGTAGTCACTGCTATCGGGTTAACCAGATCCTTTGATTCCTCCCGGTTTGCCACTTTGGTTGGAATACCCATCACTGGAACCGAACGTGCCGGAAAGGGTGTCATCACTCCTTCCTGTGGCTTAATGCTGGGCTGGTTCATCATGTCTTGCGACCACGGCCAAGCCAGCACCGCAGAAGGAAGCGCCAATACCGTCAACAGCACTGCAATGCGTTTCATCGAATCGCCTCTTCTCGAATTTCCAATACCTTGTGCTTTTCAAAAAGTCCCTTTACTGATTCACCGATGCTCTCATCGATTTCCACAATAATAGCCACTTGATCCAGGCTCACTTTTTCGCTGTACAACGCACTGCGTTTCCTTAACAACCCTGACAAAAAGATAAAGGCGAAAAACGTCAGCCATACCGCAAAGAAAATCAGCATTTCATACATCAATACAAAATTTGACGGCAACGGAATAATCGGCTTGCCTCCTTGTGGCTGCACCAGAAAAGACGCCTGTGCGGCGGCCAAAAACAGGAAGCCAAAAGTGACGCCAAAAACGGCACCAAACAAGGTGAATTTTTGAAGGTGTACCGGGCGATCACCCAACACTTCTTCCACGTCGGGATGCTCAATCGGTGATGTCATGGTGACATCATCCACCGTTAATCCCGGCACTTCATTGCGGCGAATATCGGCGATGGCATCATGAGCTTCTTCAAAATCACCAAACAGGCCCATCATTCTTTTTTTACTCATTTATGTACCCTCCCTGCCAGTCGTTTGAGTTGCCGGTTTTGCATGATCCGTCATACGCACCAGATCTTCCTCACCCAAGGACCGCTTACGATGAAAGACCATTTCTTTCACTTCATACATGGATACCGATGGGAACACTTTCACAAATATCAGGAACAACATACCGAACCAGCCAAAGCTGCCAAACACGATGGCCCATTCAACAATGCTGCCATACATAATGTCCCACTGATGTGGCTCCTGCGACATGGACAATGTCGGTGCCACAATCATCCAGCGTTCAAAGAACATGCCCAGATTCAGGAACAACGAGACCACAAACATGGTAGGCATGTGCCGACGCAATTTTCTGAAAGCCAGGGCAAAAGGCAACACGGAACCGCAGAAGAGCATGGTCCAGAATATCCAGGCATACGCACCCGTTGCCTTGGCGATCAACAGCTCTTTGTTATAGATGTCATGGCCATACCAGACAGAAGCAAACTCGATAAGGTTCAGGTAAGTCCATACCATTGCGATAGCAAAGGTCAGTTTGGCCGTCTTTTCCATAATCGGCAGCGTCATGTAATCTTCAAAGCGGAAGAAATAACGCAACAGGATAAACAGCGTAATAATAGCCGCACAGCCCGAATACAATGCACCTGCTACAAAGTACGGTGGGAAAGTAGTGATGTGCCAGCCCGGCATAATAGACATCGCAAAGTCAGCCGACACAATAGAATGCACCGATACCGCCAGCGGAATCAGGAAGCAGGCCATCAACAAATAAATCTTACGGAAATTGCGCCACTGCTTATCACTACCCACCCAGCCCAGTGACAGGATGGTATACAGCTTTTTGCGCCAGCCAGTCGTGTTATCACGACAGATCGCCAAATCAGGAATCATGCCGACAAACAGGAACAGCATGGATGCCGTAAGATAGGTCGTAATGGCAAACGCATCCCATACTAACGGTGAACGGAAATTTGGCCAGATACCCCGGTCACTGACATAAGGAAGCACCCAGTACAGATTCCAGACACGCCCCAGATGAATCATCGGGAATATGCCTGCTGTCATCAATGAAAACGTCGTCATGGCTTCGGCAAACCGGTATATCGGTTTGCGCCAATCTGCATGGATCAAATGCAAAATCGCCGACAATAATGTACCGGAGTGACTCATGCCAATCCAAAACACAAAAGCGGCAATATACATATCCCACATATGTGGATTATTCAGATTGGCCGTACCCATACCCACGGTGTACTGGATATATTCTGCCACCACCGCGCAGGCTACCATGGCAATACACACTGCCAGCGTCACCCAGTAGGCAGGACGCGGGTTTTCCATGCTTTTCAACACGTCAGTGTTGATCTTTGCCCACGCAATCTGCTCGTTAATATCTTTTTCTGTGACCATCGTCATTGTTATATCACCTTAATCTTTTTGACGGCTCTGCTTAAAAAACATTCCGATCTAAATATCTTCACGCACCCGTTCGAGGTACATCACCGATGGGTCAACGTTAAGTTCTTCAAAGATTCGATAACCCCGCAAATCAGCATCTTTTTTGGCCAGTTTGGTTTTTTGGTAAACACCCCGTTCCACTTGGTGTTTTTTCCAGAGTTTGTTGACCATGCTGTCTTCATCCATGGTGTCGCCAAACACAATGGCCGACGTTGGACAGGATTGCGCACAAGCGGGTACCACTTCGCCATCCTTTACTTTACGGTCTTCCATAAAAGCCGTGTCTTTAACTGAACGAATTCGCTGCATACAGAAGGTACATTTTTCCATCACACCTTTGTCGCGCACAGAAATATCAGGATTAAGCTGCTGCTCCATCGGCTCAGGCCAAGCTGACTCGTAATAGGAATAAAAGTTGAAATAACGCACACGGAAGGGGCAGTTATTGGAACAATACCGTGAACCGATGCAACGGTTGTATACCTGCGCATTCAGGCCATCAGGCGTGTGATAAGTCGCTGCTACTGGGCAAACCGGCTCGCAAGTCGCTGCACCACACTGCTGACACATCATCGGCAGGAAGCTGGCCCCCTGCTCCGGGTGTTCCAGTTCCTGCTGATCCCAGTAACGTTCAATACGCATCCAGTGCATGGCCTGGCCTTTTTCAAATCTTTCTTTACCGACCACGGCCAGATTGTTTTCCGCATAACAGGCGGTGGAGCAGGCATTGCAACCCGTGCATAAATCCAGATTGATGGCCATGGCCCAACGATGTTCGTACTCGTGATGACCGCCCTCTTCGGCACCTTTGCGATAATCTGACCAATGGTTGAGAATATTATTCAATGACATGATTAAGTGCCCTCCGTACGACGAACCTGCTCAACTGGCACAGTTCCCACCAACTTGCGTCCCACCTGACTGTCTCCAGCCCCCGTTCCCATGCGTACGATGGACAGCGAATCTGCCGCCCCCACACGTTTCACCGTCACACGCGTGCTATACATGGCCAACTCACCGGTTTTACTGTCTGTGGTTGCATCAAGAATTTGCAGGGGATTGACACCCAGCCCTTTGGCATAACGCCCGTAAGCTTCATGCCCCTGACCCAGTGGTATTGCCACCGCATCGGCATGCATGCCTTTAAGCAACACTGCACGCAATTTGACTGAGCCCTGTGCGGAATTCACTTCCACTAAATCCAGATTGCCAATACCCATTTTCGCGGCAGTATCCGGATGCATTTCCACCCAGGAATCCCACACGACTTTACTGATTTGATCCGGTGCTTCCTGTAACCAAGGCAGGTTGGCATGGCGACCATCAAACAGACCCAGACGAGGCGATGGCACCAGGGTCAAACCGGCATTGTCATCCACGACAGGTGCCGCAAACGAGACGACGGTGGATTGCAGATTTTTCGCACCAGCATCCACCTTGATAACACCCGTCTGCAGAGCAGCATTCCAGAATTCGTCATTATTTTTCGCCTCGTTTTTCACCGATGTCGGCATGGCGGCGAAGGCGTTGCGCAAGTACGCATAATAATCCTCGAACTGACCATACTCTTCTTTTTTACGCTGTTTGAGTAAGGTCAGCAGGATATCACCCAGCCCTTTGGTTTCTGCATTGAGTTTTTCCATCAATGGCTGCTGCACATGTATCGCACGGGCCTCAGTCTGATCAGCAGGCACCTGCGTGCCCCAGTCTTCCAGATAGGAATCTACCGGCAACACCAGATCAGCCGCCATCGTGGTTTCATCAGGGAATTGCGAAATGGCCACCTTGAAACCAATGTTGGACATTGCTTCTGCCAGCCCCAGGCTCTTGGGTGTACTGTAAACCGGATTGCTGCCATGAAAGATCACCGCATCCAGTTTTTTTGCTTTGGCCGCTTCGACAAAGGCCACCAAATCGGCAGTGCCGCCTTGTTTGGCCATGAGTTGAGGAAAGGGGAACTCGCCCGCAGATTCGATGGTCTTGCCGACATTGCCGAGAATATGATTCAACATCATGATGGCGGCTGTCGTGGCATAACCTTGTGCCTGTCCCTCAACGCTTGCACCCGCCAGCACCAAACTCGGCGAACGTTCAGCCAGCAACTGGGTTACACGCTGAATACGATCACCGGTAACACCGGTAATCTTCACCACTTTGCTGATATCGTACTGATTGATCAGTGAAAGAACATCGGAAGGAATACCTGCATCGCTTACTCTGATTTTGTTCAGCAGCACATTCGCCATACCCAATGCCAGCACGGCTTCTGTGCCCGGCTTAATAGCCAGCCACAAATCAGCGCTTCCGCCTGTCAGTGACATTTTGGATTCAATCTGCACCAACAGTCCGCGCTCCTTATTAGTACGGAATTTGGCGTATTGCCCGGCGTAATGTACCGGGGACTGGCTGGCACCCATGAAATCCGCACCAAAGGAAACAATCATTTTTGCCTTGTCAAGGCGTAGGCGAGGATTGGCTTCACCCAGCATGTCCTGGTTGACTGCACGGGAAACGGCATTATTGACGACTTCATGCGCGTAGTGATTGGTTGATCCCATCGCATCAAGGTGATTTGTCAGCAACACGGACTGGTGGCCACTGATGGTGCCCGTAAACCAGGCAAAACGGTCGCCACTGACGGCACCCAGTTTTTCTTCCAGAGTTTTCAGCGCATCACCCCAGCTGACCGGCGTCAGACTGCCACCGCTACGCATCATCGGTGTGGTAATGCGATCCGGATTGTAATGCCCCTGCACACCAGCCTGCCCCATCATACAGAGCTTGCCATTATTCACTGCTGTATCCGGATTACCTTCCAGCTTTAGCACACGACCTTCGCGCACCCGGCCGTGAATACCGCAGCCTGCTGCACATTGTGTGCAGGTCGAGGCATACCAGACACCCACTCCCGGAATGACATATTCTTCCGGCATAAGATAGGACACCACATCTTCTTTACCTTCTTCGAGAGTAACAGTCGTGGGCATATCACAACCCGTCAGTGCGACACCCGCACCACTCCAACCCATCACCTTCAGAAAGCTTCTACGGTTCATTTTTCCGCTCATAATCGTTATTCCGCTCTATTGAACCCACCCAAATCTACATTAAACCCGCATGTACTGATTACTTGTGACACTTCCAACAATCGCCCGGCGCACCGAGATCTTTGTTTTCAATATGGCAATTGATACAGAAACCCATATTCAACGGCTTCACCTTGTTAGCCACTGTCATGTTTTCCACATCGCCATGACAAAACGCGCATATTTCCTTGATATTTTCCACTGGAAATTCACGATCAAATGCCAGAGTTTTCAAATGCTTTTCATGGGTGAAATGCACGAAATCCGGTAGATCATGAACTTTTTTCCAGGGGGGAGACTCTTTATCTTCCCAGTATTTTGTTAGTTGTTGAATGCGCGGTTTATCCGTCGCAATCACTTTGTGACAACCCATGCATTTGCTGGTAGGCGGGATACCTGCCACCGTGCTGCGACGTGCATAGGTATGGCAATACATGCAGTTAATGCCATTGTCCTTGACGTGAATATCGTGTGGAAACTCGATGGGCTGAGGCACATCTTCCCCCTTGTGTGTGCCACTCGGTGGTACCACATCGTACTTGGTAGCCAGTGTCACGGAAGACATCAGCAACATCACCAGGAATATTATCCCGGCAAGTCCCGCGCCCGGATTGATCAAACGGTTCTTCACTACCATTTTCTTCCTCGATACATTTTGTTGTTTATCTTTTGTTTTCACCAGTGTTCTCACGAACCCCGGCACAAAGCCAATGGGTTAAAAACGCAGAAAACACTGCCCTGCCAGACAAATAACTGGCAAAACATGCTCTTTAAACACAGCTCGCACTGCAATATGGGAATTTTCAGACTTCTGCTAAATCAAGCCAGCCGAAGTAGCCGCTTGCTCTCCCTCAATTTTTTGCGGATGTATCCGCTTGTTATTTTAAACAGGCCACTCTCCTCGGCCCATCATCGTTGTCGTCGCAGTTTCTTGTTGGCTCTGCCTGACGGGCACTGGGTACCTCACCGCAGACACTACCTTTGAACCGAACTGGCTAATCGAAACGTACCTTCAAGTTGCTGTCACAACCCGTATATCAGAATGTTATTCTCAATCCTAACAT
>QIGJ01000226.1 GCA_003229995.1 Gammaproteobacteria bacterium
CTAAATATCTGACCTTTAGCGAAGTGGCCAACGCACGTTTTCGCGCAAACCCTTAGGAATGGGCACGCAATAACTTCCCGGTTTAGCGCCCGGATTTAGTCCGTATTGGTTCGTTTTGATTGACGACGGCATGGATGCAGGAGGTAGAGCAACGCAGGAGCAGTTGCCGAACAAAAGTGCAGGAATAGTCGTTCTATTCCGAGGAATTTCAACGCAACCATGGAATAAAGAGGGCGCGCAGTGACACCTAAGTCTCAGTCGCCACGAGCATAAAAGAACCTACTTACGGTGATGCTATAAAATAAATATGGCACACATTCAGACCTAAATCCCAAATGTTATGGACATACAGTAAAATCAACAACTTATCGCATTACTCTTAAGAAAAACAAAATGTACAATTTATAAGTGGTTGATCTTAAATACTTTGGCGTTTTCAGCGCTTAATTCACATCTAAAGTTAAAAGTTACATATAAACATTGATTGAAAGAAATATTTTTTTGGTCTAATTTGTTCCTGTAACGCATCTGCATTGCTGTTTATTTCACATGATATACCCATAGCGTTTGGGGTTTAGGTCTGAATGTGCGTCATATTGGTTTCATGGCAAGATCATGGCAAGATGAAATGACGCGTAATAGTCGCTCTATTGCAAGGACAACAACGCAGCTATGCAGCAAATAGGGCGTGCAGTCAGGCTAAATCTCAATCGCTATGGGTATAGTTGCATTTTTTATTGATACTCACGGAGGATGACTCATGTTTCATCAATTAACATTTAACGGATTTAAACCATGTGATGAAAAAAATTGTTCAATATTCACAGTTCATTCATTCATAGTTCATTCAATCGCTGTTGGTATGTTGTTAGGTTCTGCAACGATTTTTGCCGGCAACCCTTTGTCGATGGATTACAAAACAAGCTACACCATGGGCAGTACTGGCTGGGATATGGCCCACGGCGTCGCTGTTAACAGCGATGGGGATGTGTATATTACCGGCCACTTTTCCGGCACCGCCGACCTTGATCCCACCAACGGCAGTGATATATATATTTCACAGGGTAATTCTGATGTTTTTGTCACCAAGATTTCCAGTAATGGTCATTATGAATGGAGTAAAACGGTCGGTGGCAGCGGATGGGATCGCGGTTCATCCATCACCATTGATGACGCCAACAATGTTTACATTGCTGGTGAATTCACTGGCAATGTTGACCTTGATCCCAGTGGTTCTACCGATACCCACAATTCCGGTAGCGGTTCCGGCACCTTTCTCATGAAGCTGAATGACGCGGATGGTTTTGATTGGGCAACTGCCCTGGGTGGTTATTTTTACATCTACGGCAACACACTCATTGTTGATAGTAATGACGGTTCCAGTTATGTGACTGGCGCATTCAACGGCACTGTGGATTTTAATCCTGATGGTACTAGCGACATGCGCACTTCTGCGGGCGGTACCGATGGTTTCCAGGCAAAAATCGATGACACCGGATCCGTGGACTGGGTCAGAACCTTTGGTGGTAGCGGTTATGACATGGGACATACTGTGGCTGTGGATAGTGACCAAAACACTTATTTCATGGGTCACTTTGTTGGTACGGTGGACCTTGACCCAACGTCCGGTGTTGATCTGCATACTTCTTCCAGCACGACACTCACTGACATTTTCATCACTAAAATTGATAGCAATGGTAACTATGACAACACTATGACCTTTGGTGGTACCAGTGCTGAGTGGGTTTATTCTTCCGCAATGGATGGTAACAATAACCTGTTTGTCATGGGTCTGTTTCGCGGTTCTGCCGATCTGGATCCCACCAGTGGTGTTGACATGCACACAGCCAAAGGTAGCTACGATGTGTATTTAATCAAACTTAACAGCAATGGTGGTTATGAGTGGGGCCGTAGTATTGGTGGACCCATTGATTTTTATAATTGGGGCGCAATGGTTACGGTTGACGATTATGGTAATGCCTACATGACACGTTGCTTTATTACCAGCATGGATTTTAATCCAGGCACTGGTACCGATACGCACACTTCGGCAGGTGGTGCTGATATCTTCATTACGCGTATTAATAGCAATGGTGATTATGGTGAGACGGTTACCATGGGCGGCTCAAATTATGATTGCAGTAATGCGATTACCGTTGATAACAATGATACCATTACTGTCGTCGGTAATTTCTACGGCACTGCGGATTTCGATCCTACCCCAGGCATCGATAACCACACTTCTGCGGGCGATAGTGACATCTTCATTACGCAAATTTCCCAATAATCTGAAACATCAGCAATAAAGCAACAACACGGCTCCACATTCAGTGGGGTCGTGTGTTTTTATTGTGTAGGACGCCAGGGGATTAACCGACGTTCCAAAGCATGCAAGGCGTAAGAAAAAATAAAGCCCATTGTACCAATCACAAAAATACCAGCGTACATGGATTTAATCGAAAACGTTTCCCAGGATTGCCAGATTAAAAAACCGATACCTTTATCTGCACCCGAAAATTCTGCGGCAACCACCATTACCAGACTATAACCAACCGCAAGCTTCAAACCCGCAAATATTGCAGGCAGTGAACCGGGGAGAATCACTTTCATTATAAAATTATGGCGTTTGATTTTATAAACCGCAGCCACGTCATGATAAATTTTTTCAATACTGTCAACACCATGCAATGTATTGATGAGCACCAGAAAAAAACAACCCACTGCCACCATGACCATTTTTGCAAGATCGCCGATGCCAAAAATAAGCATAATTAACGGCAATACAGCAATTTTTGGGATGGGGTAGGTTAACGCAACCAGAGGGTAAACAACCGCACGTATCGTGTTCGACAACCCCATACCAACACCAAAAATAATGCCTAATAAACAACCCGCCAGATAACCCCACAACAGCCGATTCAGGCTGGCAATAATATCGTTAATAATGCCTTCTTCCGGGCTGACAAAAATAAGGTGGTAAAAAATAGCGGAAGGTGCCGGGAAAAAACGTATATCTAAAATTCCCGTACGTGAGCAAACCTCCCAAATTAATAACGCAACGATAGGGGAAATAAAATACGTTAATCTTGCTTTCATGATCGGCTATCGTTCGTTACAACAGGTATAAAATCACTCATTTCATTGCGAATCATCCTGCTGATAACATCAACGTATTCAGCGTGCCGACTGGTTTTTCGCATGTCGTTGAGTTGGCGGGGCCGAGGAAAATCAATCGTAATAATATCTTTAATGCTACCGGGATGCGCAGTCATCACAGCAATGCGATCCGCGAGCATCACTGCTTCTTCAATATCGTGCGTCACAAAAACAACGGTTTTTTGTGATTCCTGCCAGATGTTCAGTAGTAACTCCTGTAAGTTGGAGCGTGTCTGATAATCGAGAAATACAAAGGGTTCATCCATCAATAAAATATCCGGATCATTTGCGAAACTGCGCGCAATACTCACCCGTTGTTTCATTCCTCCGGATATTTGATGCGGAAAATAATGCGCAAATTTTTCCAGTCCAACTTTTGAGATGTGATGATCAACCAGATTATCAATATTTTTCGGTTTGATGCGCGGATTATTTTCCAGCAGGAACCGAATATTTTGTGCGACCGTCATCCACGGAAAAATTCCCCGTTCCTGAAATACCATGCCAATATTGGCTTCTGTACCCTCCGGGGTCGGTGCTATATAAAGTTCACCACTACTGGGTGTTTCAAGTGCGGCTATACTGCGCAGCACGGTGGTTTTTCCGCAACCACTAGGGCCAAGAATACATAAAAATTCGCCGACATTTACGTGGAAATTGAGATCTTTATAAGCGGTAACAGATTCGTTTTTTTGCGTATTGCCGGGAAAAACCTTGCCAAGATTACTAACGCTTATTTGCACTTGTTTTTTTTCATCCATAGGCATTTAACAGATGTAAAAATGTGTCAATGGCAACCTCTTTTTTCCTGGGAAAGAAAAAACTGTTTCATATTTTTTTATACTAACGGTATTCACCCAATTGGGAAATTGCGAAATTGACATAGCTTTCGTCAACGATAGCTTCAATGTCTGGCATTTTTTTTATATATCCTTGTTCGAAGTACCATCTGGCATCATCACGAATGCTCCGTATCATCAGTCGGCCATTAGGGTTCAGGCCAACAGCAACCACATTGTCATAAATTTTACGATTTTTAACACGCGTGGATTTCATCAAAATCTGAATAATCTCTTCACGATTTTTATTTTTGAAAAAAGCATCATTGTAATCACGCAACCCTTTGACATACGCAACCATGAATCGCTTGGCAACGTCCGGGTATTTTTCGATAAATACCGGCGAGTACATAATGGCAGCCGCCTGTTGTTCCGGATAAACCGTGTCCGCACCTGAAATGCGTACCGCAATATTTTTTTCTACCGCCGCTGCCACAAAGGGCTCAATCTGAATCGTCGCGTCGATAGAACCATTAGTGAGTGCAACGTTCATATCGGGATAGCCCATGTGGGTTAAACGCACATCTTTCAATGTGAGGCCCGCAGATTCAAGATAGCGCTGCATGATAATTTGCTGCGAGACACCTTTTGCCGGTGTGGCAAAAACCATGCCTTTCAAATCTTTGAGTGTTTTATAGCGGCCACTATCAACATGTTCTTTACGTACGATTAATGCTAAATGTCCCTTGCCAGGATGCAACGAACCCTTTTCTGCCACTAGCTTGATCGGAATATCACCTTGTATCGCATTGTACATGCCCGCATTGATGGTACCACCACCCACATAAATTTGACCCGTTGCCAAAAAAGGAACCATTTGTGCGCCAGAAAGACGGAATGGGTTGAGAATCGCATTGATGCCCTGTTCTTCAAAATAACCTTTTTCTTTAGCGATAAACATGGCAGACGACGTCATCGTAGGCGCGATGCCAATTGGTACATCAACAAGGTTTTTCGCGCTGATGTTCAGGGGTAAAAACACGCTAACTGTGAGCAGTGTGCTACACACATATTGTTTCAAATCTTGTAAAAGCATCATATGAAACATGACTCCTTTAGGAATGGAACACAATAACTGGCTGTGTTGATATTCGTTATCGAAACCAGCAAGCCATTTGCTAAATTCTGCAAGTGCTCGCACTCAATCCGGGCACTAAACAGGGAGGTTATTTCTATTCCTAAGAAATGGAAAAAACGACCTCTTTTCCCGTACGCCCTTTTGTGTCTACCTCACCCAACGGAGTAACAAGCATAAATTGCTCAACCATTTTTGCTGTTTTGTGGCAAATAACGACAGTGGAAGATAATTCTTTATTTGCCAATCCAGACAGACGAAAGGCAAGATTAGTGCTATCCCCCACTAATGCAAGATTTTCGGGACGCACACCATAGTGAGACACAGTGACCGAGCCGGTCGCAATACCCCAGCCTAGTTCCAAATGACGTAATTTTGAGAATTTCTCTGGCAAATTGGAAAATAGAGCGGTCGCCGCTTGCTGCTGGAGCAAAGCGGCATGGCAGGCATGCTGTACTGCCACTAAATCATTTTCATCGTTATGCTCCCAAAAAGCAAAAATGGCATCACCTGCAAAATCTTTCACTGTGCCACGGTTTTCATGGACGATGTTCGTTAACGATTCGTAGAGCTGTGACAAAGCCTCAAACAATAAAGAAGACTCTGTTTGTTGCACAAGCGTGGAAAAACCTCTGATGTCAGCGACAAGGTGGGTCAGCGTTTCCTGTCGGGACAAAACCCGAGTGGTCTCAGTCAGATCAATATCATTCGGGTTATCGTGGTCCGATTGCTCAGAAAAAACGACATGCAACTTTGTTGAACCAATGTGCACAAAGTCACCTGAAATCAGTTTTTGTTCTCCACCCGAAGTGATTCGGACACTATTCACCCACGTCCCGTTCCGACTGGAGTCCTTGATAGTCAGAGCGCTCCCGACACAAGTAATAACCGCATGATCCCTGGATACGTTGACATCCCTGATAATAATACGTTTATCGGCAGGCACCCCTTGACAAACCCGTCCGATATATAATCTTTCGATGACATTGACATGATGACAACAACCCCCAACATCCCGCCATTCCAAACGGGGCAATTTATTATTTTCTAGCGCCATAACACCCGTATTCTCGGACAGGCTCCTAGATTGGAAACCATCCGCTATTAAAACATGTTATGAAGGCACTAAGGGGGTTTGGGCTATCACTCATTCATTTAAAAAAAATGATACTCCCAATACGCTATAGGATAAATCCCACCCAAAAGATCACAAAACCAGCCAATTACCGTACAATTCATGCCTTAAATCCTGGAATTCCCCGTCGAATGGTCTGTAGAGCGCATTGGTTTTTGTGGATGACGAGGTTTCCGGTTCAGTCCTGAAACAACCCGTTGCCAAAGTCAACCCGCCGGGCCCGACCGTGTTAATATCCGGCCCATGCTGACTTTCCCTAATATCGATCCTGTCGCCCTCAGCCTGGGGCCCGTTAAAATCCACTGGTATGGCATCATGTACTTGGTCGCCTTCAGCGCGGCCTGGTGGCTAGGCAAGCGCCGCGCCAGACAGACGCCTCCTGTTGAAAAAGGCGGCTGGAATGCCGAGCAAATCTCCGATGTGATCTTTTACGGTGCCATAGGCACGGTGCTGGGTGGACGTATCGGCTATACGCTGTTTTACGGATTTTCCGGTTTTCTCGCCGACCCTGTTTCCATCCTGCGTATCTGGGAGGGCGGCATGTCCTTTCACGGTGGCCTGCTGGGCGTGCTGGTGGCCATGTGGTTGTTTGGGCGCAAAAGCAAAAAAAGTTTTTTTGAAATCACCGATTTCATCGCGCCGCTGGTGCCCTTCGGCATCGGTGCGGTACGCTTTGCCAATTTCATCAATGGCGAACTGTGGGGCCGGGTAACCACATCACAATGGGGCATGATATTCCCCAGTGGTGGCCCGCTGCCGCGTCACCCTTCGCAGCTCTACGAAATGTTTCTCGAAGGCGTGCTATTGTTTATCATCGTGTGGATTTACTCTGCCAAACCCCGTCCCCGCATGGCGGTGTCCGGTGTATTTGCTCTGGGTTACGGCAGTTTCCGGTTTTTTGTGGAATTCTTCCGTCAGCCCGACGAGCACATGGGTTTTGTCGCCTTCGACTGGATGTCACAGGGGCAGATGTTATCCGCACCACTGATCATACTGGGCATTGTTTTACTAGTGCTGGCTGATAACAAGCCAAAAGCAACAAAACAGAAAAAAAGAACAGCGGGTAGACACCACCCATCAGACAGGTTTTGATAAAGGGTAATTGGTGGATGATGCCCATCCTTGAGAGAGTCGTATGAAACAGTACCTTGATTTAATGCGCCATGTTTATGCAAACGGCACCCTCAAAACTGACCGCACCGGCACTGGCACCCGCAGCGTTTTTGGTTACCAGATGCGCTTTGATCTGGCCGAAGGCTTTCCCATGGTCACCACCAAAAAACTGCACCTGCGTTCCATTATTCACGAACTGCTGTGGTTTTTGAAAGGTGATACCAACATCCAGTACCTGAAAGACAACGGAGTAAAAATCTGGGATGAATGGGCCGATGAAAATGGCAACCTTGGGCCAGTGTACGGTTCCCAATGGCGCAGCTGGCCCACCGCCGATGGCCGCCACGTTGACCAAATCAGTCAGGTGATCACACAAATCAAAAACAACCCCGATTCACGCCGCCTCATCGTCTCCGCCTGGAACGTGGGGGAAATTGACAACATGGCCCTACCGCCCTGCCACGCCTTTTTCCAGTTTTATGTGGCCGACGGCAAGCTTTCCTGCCAACTCTATCAACGCAGTGCCGATATCTTCCTCGGCGTACCGTTCAACATTGCCTCCTACGCACTGTTAACAATGATGATGGCGCAAGTCACCGGACTACAGCCCGGTGACTTTATCCACACCTTGGGCGACGCACATCTGTATTCCAACCATCTGGAACAAACCAAACAACAACTCGCACGTACCCCTCTGCCCCTGCCCACGTTAAAAATGAATACCCACATCGATGACCTGTTTGTTTTTACCTTTGATGATTTTGCAGTGATCGACTATCAATCCCATGAACACATCAAAGCTCCCATCGCCGTATGAACCTGTCACTGATCTGGGCCATGGCTGATAACCGCGTCATCGGTATCGAAAACCGCCTCCCGTGGAAACTGCCTGCGGACATGAAATGGTTTCGACAAAACACCATGGGCAAACCCATTATCATGGGTCGTCTGACCTTTGAATCCTTTGGTGCAAAACCTCTACCCGGTCGACGTAACATCATTATTAGCCGAAACCCCGCGTACACTACGGATGGTATAGAGATCTATACCTCGCTTGAGGATGCCTTGCAATCCACACAGGACAACGAAGAAACCATGATCATTGGTGGCATGTCATTATACAAACAAGCTCTGCCGCTCGCCGACCGCCTTTATATGACGCTAATACACGCCAATAATGTTGAAGGGGATGCTTGGTTCCCGGAATTTGATGTCCATGAGTGGCAAGAAACGGCACGCAGTGATTTTCCAGGGGACGAAAAAAATCCTCACGCATACAGTTTTATCACACTGGACAAACAACCGGGAGTCTAAACTCATGGGCAAACAATATGATGCAATACCTGAAAAATTAAATGCTTTTATCACGGCTCAGAAAATATTTTTTGTCGGCACTGCGGGAGGCGCAGGGAAAGTCAATGTCTCCCCCAAAGGCATGGACAGCTTTCGCATCATTGATGAGCACACTGTGCACTGGCTCAATGTTACTGGCAGTGGCAACGAAACCGCCGCACACGTACTTGAAAATCAGCGCATGACCATCATGTTCTGCGCCTTCGAAGACAAACCGATGATTCTGCGACTTTATGGCATGGCTTCAATGACACAGCCTCAGGATCCCGAATGGGAACAAGATAACCAGCACTTTCCCGATTTGCCGGGAGCCCGACAAATTTTCACACTCAACATTGATTTGGTACAAAGCTCCTGTGGCATGGCTGTACCCTTTTATGACTATCAAGACGAACGAAATCAACTTAATCACTGGGCAGAAGTAAAAGGCACACAAGGTATCGAACAATACCGGAAAGACAAAAATGCCGTCAGTCTTGACGGAAAACCTACGGGTATCTAAGAAATTATCGAGTCTATACCCGTAGCGATTGAGATTTAGGTCGTGTGCATACCTTATTTTTCTCCATAGCTGCGTTGGACGAAGACGGGGGCTGAAGATGAGATGCAAACAGGGAAGTTATTACGCGCTCATTCCTAAGTAGTGCCAGCCCGAAAACTCCGGAAACAAACCACGCTTTCGGGCGAGGTTAATTCACTTTTCGGAGATCAGTGACGCGGCCTGCACACTCATTACACCTAGCTTTATACACATCCTTACGGCTATGCACACAGGTTCATTTCCAGACAGCTGGCTACTCTCTCTGGGTGGGATTTGCGTGTAATTTATACACTCACCCACTGGGTAACTTAATCCAATTTCACTGCTTCCTTGCAGATCCCAAGGATCTGGATTTAACTTGACACGAAATTGCTTTTGTTAGCTGCTTTAATGCTCAAACATTTCCTGTAAACAGGAACAAAGTTCCACTTGTGTTTTGGCGCTAATCGTTCCCAGACGTTTTACTAACCTGGATTTATCGATGGCTCTTATTTGATCAAGCAAAACCAACCCACTTTTCCCCTTGAATCTACACTTAATACGACACGGAAACTCAAAACCCTTTGTTGTCA
>QIGJ01000139.1 GCA_003229995.1 Gammaproteobacteria bacterium
GATAATGCAAAACAAAATGCAGTCACTACTGCTGATCCGGCGTGAGTGAAACGCCCACAAACGAAAAGCTGCAAAAGGTTTTGGCGCGAGCAGGTTACGGTTCACGTCGTGAACTGGAAGAGTGGATAAAATCCGGTCGCATCAAGGTTAATAATCAGGTTGCCACGCTGGGTGATCGTGTCTCTGAAACCGACCGCATTTCTGTGGACGGCAAACCTGTGCAACAAGCGCGTTTGAAAGAACGCCGCAGCCGTGTACTGATTTATCACAAACCGATTGGTGAAGTGTGTACCCGTTTTGATTCGGAAGGGCGCGATACCATCTTTAATCACCTGCCGCGTTTGGCCAGTGGTCGCTGGATCACTATCGGTCGTCTCGATCTCAATACCAGCGGTCTGTTATTGATGACCACTGACGGTGATCTGGCACATCGTATGATGCACCCCTCGCACCAGGTTGAGCGTGAATATGCGGTGCGTGTGTTGGGTGAGGTGACGGCTGACATGTTGAAACGCCTGAAGGAAGGCGTCGAGCTGGACGATGGCCCGGCACATTTTGATGTGGTCGCCAAGGCCGGTGGCGAGGGTGCCAATCAATGGTATCACGTCATCCTGCGCGAAGGTCGTAACCGGGAAGTTCGCCGCTTGTGGGAATCCCAGAGTGTGCAGGTCAGCCGGTTGATGCGTGTACGTTATGGTGCGGTTTCCCTGCCCCGGGGGCAACGTCCTGGCCGCTGGGAAGACTTGCCTGACGATGTTGTCAATGCTTTGCGGAAAAGTGTGGGGCTGATGGCAAAAGTGACCCGTGGGGATAAAACACGCGGCGGTTTTTCCCGTAAGCAGTTTTCGGGTAAACGCTTTTCTGGTGAAAGCTCTTCTGATAAAAAACACGCGGGCAGCGCACGTAAAGCGATAAAAGGCCGACGCCGATAGGTGTTTGCGATGACCTTATACCCAGGTCTGTAAAAGATTAATGAATACCATGCATTGATCGTACGCCATGGCAAAGATGCCCGCCAAAAACCTCCCAATTGTACCGACTGCTGTTTGGCACACATCTGCCCATGGTGTGAAAGGTGATCAGTTCCTCGGTTTTTTCTTCCGGTTTATTCTATAGTCACAGTCGGCCTTTGCCTTTTAATTTTGCTGGGGGGTGTTTTCCGAGGCTTCGGGAAATGTTATGTCCAGTGACAATAGCCGTTTTTATTTCGATATGCCGTACGCGATAATGGTATATCGTAAACAGCTATGGGGGCTGATGATGCCAAACAAAAATTCCATTCGATCAAAAAAATCAGAAATACCCATTCTAACCATATGGGTAAATGCCTTTGCAGAGCGCTATCCACGCGGGTATTTATGTGCCGCGCTTCTATTAATGCTGCCGGGTTATTTCTTTTTGTTTCTGTTTCCCTGGTTTGTTGTTGAAGGTGTCAGTGTGTTGATTGAAGGGCTGCTAAACAGTAAAACCACAGAATATTGGTTGACGGAGCATGGCTTAACGGTTGCAGTCTGGTTGTTGGTTATAGTGTTGTGTGTTTTTTTCAGCCTGAAAATATTCCAGTTACATTTTCCGCGTGTGCAGGGTTTGAAAATGTCCAAGGAACTGGCACCAGCCTTGTATTCTCTGATTGCTGGAGTGCGCAAACTCACAGAACGCCCGGCGATCAAGGATGTTGTATTGACTGATCAATATGAATTGCGTATTGAAGCAACCCCGCGCCTGGGCTTTCCCCTTTTGATGTCCAATACGTTGGTGGTGGGTATGCCCATGTTGCAGACGCTGTCGGAAGCACAGTTTCGTGGTGAGGTAATGCGCAGGTTCGGTCAATGTGCCAGTGGCCGGTTTCGTCCCACACACTGGATTTATCGTACACGCCTGTTGTGGTGTAAATATCAGGATGCGCTGCAAAAACGCAAGCGCATTGGTGAATTACCATTACGTTGGTTTTTCTCATTTTATGCGCCGTTGTTTGCCGGATTCACCGTACCCGCTGTGCGCAGGGATGAGTTGGCTGCGGACGGTGCAGTGCTGGAATGGTTAAATGATCGTGATTATTTTAAAACGGTGAAAAGCAGTGCGATTGCCGAAGCTTTTCTGGATGCCTGTTTTTGGCGAAAGGTGTATCAGTTGTTACGGGAAAACCCGCAGATAACTTCCGATATGAAAAGTGACGCACTGAACCCTTTTGAAAAACTGGAGCATATTTCCGGACACCTCAAATCAAAAGAGTTTCGTGGAAAATGTCTGCAAGGAGCCTTTACAGAAAATCAGAATATTCTCAAAGTCAGCCCGGTGTTGCGTGCGCGTATGGATAATATCGGGCAGTCAAAATTACGGGATGTACCGATTGTGGAAAAAACGGCGGCTGCCGCCTGTTTGGGAAACGCACGAAAGGATTATGTGTCAATCATCAACAAGCTTTGGCGTTCAACGACATTTGCGAATTGGAAGGCAAATGAAGAAAAACAGCGGGCGGATATTAAAACGGTGAAGGCATTGAGTCAAAAGTCCCGTCACCAGATTTTGGGCATCAAAGAAATGTTCAGTTATGCACAAATTGCCAAGCGGCTGCGTGGTGATCCACTGCGCAGTTCACTGTGGAAAGTATTGAGACGTAATTTTCGTCGTCTGTGGCCAGCTTCACTAAGTTGGAACGGGTTTCAACGAAAACAAAAAAATACGCCATCCAACGATATTTTTTAATCGGCAACCCGTGCGCAGTTTCTACCACCATCTTTGGCTTTATACAGTGCCTTGTCAGCACGAATAAAAAATGATTCCTCATTTTCATCAACGTTTAAGGTGGCAATGCCGAAGCTGGCGGTCATTTTAATGTGGTTACTATTGCAGACACAGTTTAGTGCCTCAATATTTTGACGAATACGTTCTGCAAGATTTTTTACACCTTTCAAACCGGTTTCCGGCAATAATACAACAAACTCTTCTCCACCGTAACGGAACAGTTGGTCTGAGATACGAATGGTTTTTTCTGCGGTGCGCGTCAGTGCCTTCAACAGGCAATCACCGGTGCTGTGTCCATAGGTGTCATTGATTTTTTTGAAATGATCGATATCAAGAATAATCATACCCAGGGTACGTTTATGGCGTTGTGCCACTTCAATTTCACGCGCCAGTGCTTCATTGAGTGCGGCACGATTGCCTGCGCCAGTCAGTGCATCTTTTTGTGCCGCATGAATGGCCTCGCGATACATCAATGCATTACGCAGCGGATACAATAATGCACAGATCAGCTGTTCAACTTCGCCGTTTTCTTTTTTGGTGAATTTGCATTTACGTGACAGTACCAGTTTACCCAGATGTCCGTCTTGCAAGGTGAGCTGGTAGTTGAGGCGATGTCGCGCATTTTTTCCTGTGGAAAAAACACAGCTCTTTTCATCATTGCTGTAACCTAGATAATCATGTGCAACGAAGGGTTTAACTTCGTCGCTGAACTGGTTGAGAATTTCATCGAGATCCAGACTGATTTGCAACTGACTGGATAAATACAACAGTTGTCCGCCATTCGGTTTTTGCGCATGCATGTGCTGATCATCGAACAGAGGCAGCAGACTGCCGGTATCGTTGCGTAAAGGTAATGTCCGTACGTTGGTAAATTGTGAGTTAGCCATAGTCCTTCCCTGTCTGTTGGTGAAATATTTTATTTTCAATGTTTTCAGCGCTGATTAGCGATTTCTATGCCAGTTTTGGCCAGAAATTGTGAAAACATTGTGAAACAGTGAGTTAGAGAGTTTGTTTTTTTCAGGTGATGAGTGGGTTGTCAAAAAAATGGCGGTTTAGGGTTGCTGTGGCAGAGTAATTCTTGGCCAGGTTAGTCTGGATTCTGCCACGAAAGCGGATTTTCTGAGGATATTACCGAGTTCCTGGGTAGTATTAAAAATACCGGAATGTATTATCCGGGATTGTTGTTCAGATAATCCACAGCGCAGATGCGCTGCCCGGAAGTGCCGCCAGCCGATCCCATAAGGTGTAAATAGGCGGGAATCACTGTTTCTGCATCGGGTAGCGTGTTGGGATTTTCACCGGGGTAAGCGAGGGCGCGTAATCGGCTGCGCACCGGGCCGGGGTCAATGCTATTGACGCGCGGGCTGGTATTGTCCTCCAGTTCGTGGGCCAGCGTTTGAGTCAGATTTTCAATACCCGCCTGAGCAACACCGTAGGCACCCCAGTAGGCACGCCCCTTCTGGCCGATGGTACAGGTGCTAAAAAGAATGGCGGCATCGGGTGCGGCTTTTAGTAAGGGAAGACAGGCGCGGGTTAACAACATCGGTGCGGTAAGGTTGACCTGCAACACCCGCGACCACAGATCGGTATCGAAATGTTCCATGGGGGTAAGGCTGCCGAGCGTGGCGGCAGCATGTAACAGGCCATCCAGCCGACCGAGTTCCTGCTGAATGATACTGACGGCTTGTTGGAAGTCCTCGAATGTTGTGGACGCAAAATCCAACGGACAAATGGCCGGTTGTGCATGGCCTGCGGCGACAATGGCATCGTAGGTTTTTTCCAAAGGGCCGAGGCTGCGACCCATGAGCATAACACTGGCCCCCTGTGCAGCAAGGGCTTTGGCGACTGCACTGCCAATGGCACCCCCGGCACCGGTAACAAGAATCACCCGTGATGCAAAAAGTGCATGCCCAGTAATACTCATATTTTTTCCTGTTGCTGGTGTCGTTGTCGCCGGTGGGAGGTAATAATCTGTTGTGCGCTATAACGTCCGCTGCGCACGGCACCTTCGAGAGTGGCGGGCAAGTAGGTGTTGGTGTAATCACCTGCCAGCCATAAACCCTGTACAGCGGTTTTAGCATTGGGACGATGCTGGTTGACGTTCACTATACTGGCAAAAGTGGCACGTTTTTCCCGAATGACCTGTTGTGATTGAGGTGCTGGCCACTGCGGGTATTGTGCCGCAATCTCTGCGGCGACCTGGGCGCAGAGTGTTTGGTTATCCCAGTGTTGATGGTCACCATCACCACTGACGACGACGGCCATCAAGCCATGTTGGCCATAAAGGCCACGATCAAAAATCCACTGGCTGATGGTACCCAGTGATCCGTGCAGCCAGCGACCGAGCCGCACCGTTTTGTCAAACTGCAAGTAGATTGTGCAAATGGGCCGGTCCTGCAATCGGGCCATTTGTTGACAGGTTTCCTGTAATAAGTCATGCGGGCGCAACAAGCGTAGGGTTGTGGTATGCGGGGTGGCTAGAATGACTTCGTTGGTCGCAATGTGGGTGTTGTCGATGGTGATGCCGGTGATGCGCCCATTTTCGATACACAGTGCGTTGGTGCGTTGCCCCAGGCGCACGCTGCCTTTGTGTGTCTCGATGTAATCCGTCGCCGGTTTTGGAAAAACCGAACCGAGATTGACACGGGTCAGCAATAAATCAGAATCACTTCGGGCATGACTGAAGCTGTCTCCGAGGGTCCGTAAAAAAACCTGTGCTGAGGCTTCGTGCAGGTGTGTGTTCAGTGCGCCAATGCACAATGGTTCCCACAGGGCATGAATGAGTGCTGGAGACTGATGATGTTGCGCCAAAAAATCCGCAACGCTGCAATCATCATCAAGTGTGAAATTGTTTTTTTCCAGTTGCCGAGCAAAGCGCAGGGCAGACAATCTGTCCCGCAACGACAGGCCTTTCAACGTTAACAAGGCCCAGGCGAGATGAAACGGTGCCGGTAGATTGGGGGTGTTGAGAGAAACCGGTTTTTTACCAGAGCGATGCCATTGTAAAGACAGCGGCTTTCGTTGTAGCACGTCGCTTTCGTTGACACCAATCTTGCGTAATAAATCGAGCGTGGATTCGTAGGCACCCAATAACATGTGCTGGCCATTATCCACATGTAATTCATCCACGTTCACACTACGCGCACGGCCACCCAGTTGCTTGGCGGACTCCAGCAAAATCACCGGGATGTCATAGCGTGCCAGCTCTACAGCGGCGGCGATGCCTGCCCAACCACCACCAATCACAATAACCGGTTTTGTTTCAGGGTCCGGTTTCATTGGGTCGTGAGAGCTTGTTTCGAAAACGTTTGTGGCGGCGTTTTTCTGTGCGTGCGGTACGCCAAGCGATCCAGAGTTTTTTTAACGGGCTACTGGAAATACGTTGTGACAGCACCTGGCAGCTGTCCTGCTGAATGGTGTTCAGGGTGGTTTGGTAAATGCTGGCCATAATCAAACCGGTACGTTGCGCATAACGATCAGCCTCCGGCAGCAGGGCAAAGGCTTTGTGGTAACAGTCCTGTGCCCGTTGCGCCTGAAAATCGAGTAATTTTTTCATGTTATCCGTACAGCGGTTTTCGAGAATATCCTGCTCATTGACAGCAAATTTTTCCAATTCTTCCAAAGGTAAATAGATACGCCCACGTTCGGCATCTTCTTTTACATCGCGTAAAATATTGGTGAGCTGGAAGGCAAGCCCGAGGTTATGTGCGTAATCCAGAGTGGCGTGATCCTTGAAGCCGAAAATTTCTGCGGCCATTAATCCCACCACGCTGGCGACGCGATAACAGTACAGATTCAGTTCTGCAAAGGTGTCGTAACGGGTTTGCTGTAGATCCATTTCCATGCCACCGATGATTTCGATGAAGTGTTCCCTGGGTAAATTGAAGTTGGTGATGCTGGTGGTCAATGCCTGGCAGACGGGATGACGGGGTTTGCCCTCAAAGGTGCCGAAAATTTCTGCGCGCCACCAGTTGAGCTTACTGCGGGCGAGATCGGCATCACTGCATTCGTCCACGACGTCATCCACTTCCCGACAAAAGGCATACAGGGCGGTGATGGCCTTGCGTTGTGCTTCGGGCAAAAACAGAAAGCTGTAATAAAAGCTGGAGCCGCTTTTGGCCGTTTTGTCTTGGCAATATTCGTCTGGAGTCATGAGGAGATGCTTAGAGTGCTGGGTTTAACATGTTTTGTCGTATTATACGCAGCAAAGAACGGATTGCATCTATTCAATCCAATACAATATACCAATTATGATATAAAGAAGGAACTACAATGCAAAGCCTGTGGAACAAAAAAACGGCGGTTTCCTTTGCGGAAAACCCACTCGAAATGCGTGTATATAGCTCACGATTGCTGGGCCGTGAACCCTCGTTAGTATTACACGGAGGGGGTAATACCTCGGTGAAGGCGGAGGTGGCAGACCTGTTCGGTGAGCACAAGCCGATATTGTACGTGAAAGGCAGTGGCTGGGATCTGGCCACCATCGAATCACCGGGGTTTGCGCCGGTGTGTCTTGAAACACTCAAACGTATGGCGGAGTTGCCCACGCTTTCCGACCCGGATATGGTGAGTGCCCAGCGCGCGGCGATGAGCGACCCTTATGCACCAAATCCCTCTGTTGAGGCCATTCTGCATGCCATTATCCCTTTTAAATTTGTGGACCATACTCACGCCGATGCGGTAGTGACGTTGACTAATTCGCCGAATGGTGAAGCGCGTGCGCGTGATTTGTACGGGGAGCGGGTATTGATCGTGCCATACACTATGCCGGGATTCGTGCTGGCAAAAGTGATTCACGAGCTGACCCGTGATGCGGACTGGTCACAACTCGACGGCATGGTGCTGATGAATCATGGTGTGTTCAGTTTTGCCGATGATGCCCGTGCCAGTTATGAGCGCATGATTGCGCTGGTGACTATGGCAGAAGATGCGCTGGAGAAAGAGGGAGCCAGCATAGCAGGCACGGATCTGGAACCAACAGTTGAAGGTGTGGCTGTACTGCGGGAATTGGCTGACATTCGCCATGCCGTGTCGCACGCCCGTGGCGTGCCTGGCATTGTGTGTTGGGACGCTTCCCCTGAAGCGGTGGGTTTTACGAATTTATCGAACGTGGCAGAGATTGCCACTCGTGGCCCGTTGACCCCTGACCATGTGATTCGTACCAAGCGTGTGCCGATGATTCTCGATGCAGAGCCGGATGCAGCGGTGAGCGCTTTCGGTGATGATTATCGTGCCTATTTTGCGCGTAATGCTTCTTCTGACTTGACCTGTCTTGATCCTGCGCCGCGCTGGGCTGTATGGCCAGGGCAGGGCACGCTGGCTTTTGGTGCCAGTGTCAAAGAGGCCGGTATTATTGCTGATATTGCAGCCCATACTTTGCGTGCCATCCAGCATGCCGAATGCTTGGGTGGTTGGCGAGCATTGCCGGAAAAAGACATTTTTGAGGTGGAATACTGGGATCTGGAGCAAGCCAAGCTGCGCAAAGCAGGTACTCCTGCCACTTTTGCGGGAAAAATTGCCCTAGTGACTGGGGCGGCCAGCGGTATTGGCCGTGCCTGTGCTGAAACCCTGCATGCACAGGGAGCCGCAGTGCTGGCGTTGGATATTGATCCGGCAGTGGCGACGCAGTTTACCGCAGCAAACTTGGTGGGATGGCCGTGTGATGTGACGGATGTGCAGGCGTTGCAGGTTGCCGTGGATGAAGCCGTACGACGTTTTGGTGGGCTGGATATCGTGGTCAGCAATGCGGGCAGCTTTCCGTCCAACAGCCGTATTGATGAAATGGACAGCACTGTTTGGGAGCGGAGTTTGAAAATCAATCTCAGCAGTCATGAGCAGCTGTTGCAGTGTTGCATCCCTTATCTGGAGCGAGGCATTGATCCTGCGGTGGTTTTCATGGCCTCAAAAAACGTCACTGCGCCGGGACCGGGAGCGGCCGCCTATTCAGTGGCGAAAGCGGGGTTGACGCAATTGGCACGGGTCGCTGCGCTGGAACTGGGGCCCAAAGGTATTCGCGTTAATGTGTTGCACCCGGATGCCGTGTTCGACACTGCTATTTGGACTGACGAAGTGCTGGAAAATCGCGCGAATCATTATGGAATGAGCGTGTTGGAATATAAAACCAAAAACCTGCTTAAAGTGGAGATTACTGCAAAAGATGTGGCGGCACTGGCCTGTGCTTTAGCAGGTCCGTTGTTTGCCAAAACCACCGGCGCGCAAATTCCTATTGATGGGGGTAATGACCGGGTAATTTAGGAATGGGCACGAAATAACTTCCCTGTTTGGCGCCCGGATTTAGTGCGTATTCGTTCGTTCTGATTGACGACTGCATGGATGCAGGAG
>QIGJ01000211.1 GCA_003229995.1 Gammaproteobacteria bacterium
CCAAATATATCGAAATACTGATAATGGATGATTTGGCAGCTGTTTTTGTTATGTGACATATCAGGAATGGAAATTGAAATAACTTATTACCTGTGGCGCTCTGATTGGGTCCGTATTTATTCGTTCTGATTGACGACTGCATGGATGCAGGAGGTAGAGCAACGCAGGAGCAGTTGCCGAACAAAAGTGCAGGAATGGTCATTTTATTTCGAGCTTTTGTGATTGACGAACGGGCAAAGACGGGCTGAAGCAGGGATGCCACGGGTATCCGTTATTGTATTCCATTCCTTAGTTCAGTATCACCTGATACTCTAAAGTAAGGACGTTACCCGTAAGTGGTTAGAATTTTTCGACAATATATTCCTGTTCCTTTCCTTGTGCTTGGGTTGGTGGAATGTTTGCTGTTGGTGTCTTCTGTTTATTCAGGGGTACAGTTATGGCATTTCTTTGGTAATTCCGACATTACCCAGGCGAATGTTTTGCCCATTTGGGCAAGGGCGTTTGTGTTCGCTTTTGTCGTTTTGCTGGCTCAAATCTCCATGGGATTATATCAACGGCGTTTCCGTTTTGGCCTAGCGGGTATGATATTGCGTCTTGGTATCAGCCTTGTAGTAACCGCAGTTGCTTTGACCCTATTGTATTACATCGTGCCAGATATGCTTTTAGGCCGGGGTGTGCTGGTCTTCAGTTTCCTGACAGCGGCGCTGTTGCTTGTTCTCACCCGGTTTTTGTTTGTGCGCTCCATGAATCAGGGGCAGCTCAAACGGCGGATTTTGGTGTTAGGTGCGGGCGAAAATGCCGCGCAAATTTCACGACAACTCCGGCGCAAAGTAGACCAGCAGGGGTTTGTGATTGTTGGTCACGTCCATGTGCGTGGTGAACATGACGTGGTGGATGAAGCGCTGGTGATTCGACCGGAGGTGACACTATTGACATTAACCAAAGAATTGCATGCCGATGAGATTGTCGTTGCGGTGGGTGAAAGACGACGCAAAAGCTTTCCTGTGCATGATTTACTGGATTGTAAATTAAGCGGCATTAATGTTATCGATTTGTTGGGTTTTTTTGAGCGTGAAACCGGAAAACTCAAACTGGATATATTAAGCCCTAGCTGGATGATTTTTTCTGATGGTTTTAATCAGAACAAAAGTCTGAATATGCAAAAACGTATTTTTGACATTATTGTGAGTTTGCTGCTTTTGGGGTTGGCGTGGCCCTTCATGTTACTGGTAGCGATTGCCATAAAAACAGAAGGCTGGGGGCGGGGTTCTGTTTTTTATCGTCAGATACGTGTCGGCCAGCACTGGCAGTTATTCAATGTTTATAAGTTTCGAAGCATGCGCGAAGACGCAGAAAAAGGCGGCAAGGCCCAATGGGCAAAGAAAAATGATGACCGGGTTACGCGGGTAGGCGCGTTTATTCGTAAAGCACGGCTTGACGAATTGCCGCAAATTTTTAATGTGTTAAAGGGGAATATGAGTTTTGTAGGGCCGCGCCCGGAGCGGCCGGAATTTGTCACGCAATTATCTGAGCAAATTCCTTATTTTGCCGAACGGCATCGCGTAAAACCGGGTATTACGGGTTGGGCACAAATTTGTTACCCCTACGGCGCGTCTGAAAAGGATTCGCTGGAAAAATTGCAGTTTGATCTGTATTACATCAAAAATTACAGCCTGTTTCTCGATTTGGTGATTATTTTGCAAACGGCCCACTCCGTTATCGCTGGAAAGGGGGGGCGATGACGTTCATGAGCAGAAAAATCGTGCCGAGGCAATAATCGATGGTAGGCGTGGTAACTTTCGGTTATGCAGTGGCGGCATTCGCATTCTTGATGTTGGCCGTTTTATTATCGGTATCCTGGCGTGGCCGACCGGAAGGCGGCATGTTGTTGCTGGCATCTGTGTTGAACGCTGTCTGGGCGGGCGGAGCGGCATATCAGGCCTCGCTGGGATATTACTCCTCTCTCTATATGCTGATCGCTGAAATATTGCGGGATGTGGGTTGGTTAGGCTTTCTTTTGTTGATCATGGTTAAAGCTCAACAGCAAAATATGGCGCGCTTGCTATTATGGATCGGCGGTACTCTGATTCTGGTCGTAGTTTTGATTTTGGGTTATGTGCTTCTGAACGAGCAGAATATTCCGCCCGGAACCGGTTTTGCTTTACAGATTTTCCTGTTTTTGATGCTGGCGTTGCTGGGACTGGTGCTGGTTGAACAGATATTCCGTAATACTCCGCTGGAATCACGCTGGACGGTCAAATATCTTTGCCTTGGGTTAGGCGGCCTTTTTGCCTATGACTTTTATTTGTATTCGGATGCGTTTTTACTGAAAAGCCTTGATGAAGAAATCTGGGGAGCAAGGGGTTATATCAACGCCATTATTATGCCTTTGATTGCCGTTTCCGCAGCGCGTAACCCTCGATGGTCTCTGGATGTTTTTGTGTCGCGGAGTTTTGTGTTTCATTCCTCGGCAATGATGACGGGCGGGATATATCTTCTGGCCATGGCTGCGGGCGGCTATTACATAAAAAATGTGGGTGGCGACTGGAGTAATCTTGGCCAGCTTGTGTTTTTCTTTGGTGCAACCCTGGTTTTGTTAATGGCCCTTTTTTCAGGGCATATGCGAGCGCGTTTCCGGGTTTTTTTAAATAAACACTTTTTTAATTATCGTTATGATTATCGTGAAGAGTGGTTGCGGTTGATTCAAAGTTTGTCGGAAGCGCGGCTTGATTCAAATTTAAAAACCACGGTTATCAGTGCCATGGCAAAAATCGTCGAAAGCCCTAGCGGTATGCTATGGTTACTCCAGGATACTGGAAGCTATCATCTGGAAGCAGGCTGGAACATGCCGGATGAAGTTTCTTTTCAACAAAGTGACAATACCGAGTTATTGAATTTTTTATCCGAAAAAAAATGGGTGGTGGATCTTGATGAACTGAATGCAGAACGGGAATCCTATCAGGGTTTGATCGTGCCGCCGTGGTTGACGCATTTGTCCGATGCCTGGTTAGTTATACCACTATTTATAGGAGATGAGGTTTCACGGTCACCTTCAGGTGACGGGAGACCGTCTTCGGTGGTCATGGGGTTTGTTATCCTGGGGCGTCCGCGCACAAAAATACAGATTAACTGGGAGGTACGTGATTTATTATTAACGATCGGGCGCCAATGTGTAGGATATTTAGCCTTGTTAAAAGCCAATGAAGATCTTGTGGATGCGCGACAATTTGAGGCTTTTAACCGGCTTTCAGCGTATGTTGTGCATGATTTAAAAAATGTTGTTGCACAGCTGTCCTTAATTGTGACAAATGCCAAGCGACATAGAGAAAATCCAGTTTTTGTTGATGATGCTTTTGCGACTGTAGAAAATACGGTGGATAAAATGAAACGTATGCTATCCCAGTTACGACAGGGACGCGTGGATAACCGTGATAATTCCCAGGTTGAGTTGAATGCGGTTCTTGCGGAGGTTGTGGAGCATCATTCCGGAGAGTACCCGGTTCCCGAGTTTATATCCACTGGAGACGATATGATCATCATTGCCAGTGTGGACCGCTTTTCTGTGGTGATCGGTCATTTGATTCAGAATGCACAAGAAGCTACCACTGATGATGGGTTTGTGCGTTTAAGTGTTTGCCGAGAGGGCGATTATGCACTTTTGCTGATCAAAGATAATGGCTGTGGGATGGATAAAGTTTTTTTACGTGAACGGTTATTTCGGCCGTTTGATACGACGAAAGGAAATGCTGGAATGGGGATTGGTGTGTATGAAAGTCGGGAGTTTATTCATAATCTTGGTGGGCAACTGGATGTGCACAGTACAATAGGCGAAGGAACAACATTTTTTATTCGTTTGAGGCTTGCAAACAATGTCAATAAGACTCCAAACGGGTTGTCATTTTCAGCGGTGGATAATTGATTATGGGGAAAACCAAAAAATTACGTCCATTACTCGTTATTGAGGATGACCCAGGGTTACAAAATCAGTTGCGTTGGTGTTTTGAAGGTTTCGATGTCACCGTTGCTGGCGATAGAGAATCTGCTGTGCAGGCTGTCGAAACCCTGGCACCAGCTGTTGTTACACTGGATCTGGGTCTGCCACCGGACCCAGCTAATGCATCAGAGGGATTGGCAACGCTGGAAGCCATATTAAATAAAGCTCCGCATACTAAGGTCATTGTGGTAACGGGTAATGATGACCGGGAAAATGCGGTCAGTTCTATTGGCATGGGCGCCTATGATTTTTATCAAAAACCCATTGAACCAGAGATTCTTTCGCTGATTATTGAACGTGCTTACACGCTTTACGAACTGGAAGCCGAGAATCGGCAATTACTGCAACAGCCATCGTCTCCGTTAGACGGTGTCATGGCATCCAGTCCGCAGATGCTGAAGCTGTGTCGCATGATAGAAAAAGTGGCCCCTACGAATGCGACAACGTTGCTATTGGGTGAAAGTGGTACAGGAAAGGAGGTTTTAGCGAAGGCGTTGCACCAGCTCAGCGTTCGCAGCGATAAAAAGTTTGTCGCTATTAATAGCGCTGCAATTCCAGAAACCTTGTTGGAAAGCGAGTTATTTGGTTATGAAAGAGGTGCCTTTACCGGTGCCAACAAAACCACTCCCGGTAAAATTGAATTGGCGGAAGGCGGTACCTTTTTTATTGACGAAGTGGGTGATCTGCCACAATCCTTGCAGGCTAAAATGCTACGATTTCTCCAGGAACGTGTAGTGGAGCGTTTAGGTGGCAGAAAAGAAATTCCGGTTGATGTGCGAGTAATTTGTGCGACACACCAGGATCTGCCAGCGCTGATTGAAGCGGGAACGTTTCGCGAGGATTTGTATTATCGTATTAGTGAAATTACTCTGGATATTCCGCCGTTGCGTGAACGTGAAGGAGACGTGCTGTTATTGGCGCGGGTTTTTCTCAACCGTTTTTCCAAAGAAAACAAGAATGTCTTCAAGGGATTTTCGGCATCAGCGGTTTCGGCCATGGAAAAATACTCATGGTTCGGTAATGTGCGTGAACTGGAAAATAAAATTAAGCGAGCGGTTATTCTGGCCGAGGGCGCTTTTATTGAGGCGGATGACCTGGAGCTTGTCGGTGACGTTGACGACACTGCTGTACTTTCTGATTTACGGCAAATCAGAGAGCAAGCTGAACGACAGGCAATGTTGCGGGCTCTGGCACTTGTGAATGACAATGTGACCCAGGCTGCTGTTATGCTGAATGTTACCCGGCCCACATTTTATGATTTGATGAAAAAACACAAAATTAAATGAATAAGGTATCATTTTGATGAAAATAAAACTTTTTTTTAAGCGTTACAATGCAAAGACGCTGGGTCTGATATCCGTCATGATGCTGATGCTTGGTTTTATTGGCGCATGTTCCAAGGTCAGTAGTGACGAATATTTGAAACAGGCAGAGGATAACCTTGAGAAAAATAAAATTCAGACTGCGGTTATTAATCTCAAAAATGCTCTCCAACAAGATCCCAAAAATATTCAAGCACGTTATTTGTTAGGTAAAACCTATGTCAGGTTGGGTAATGGGGCCGGAGCAGAAAAAGAGCTTAAAGCGGCTCAAAACCTTGGTTTATCATCCAGTCAGCTTGTGGTTCCATTGGGTAAAGCCTATTTGCTACAGGGAAAGTCTAAAGAATTATTGGAAGAATTGAAGTCGGCAGCGGATTTTTCAAATCCACTTCGTGCAGAAGTTTTTGTATTAAAGGCGCGGGCTCATGTGATGCTTGATGATCTGGATGATGCCAGTCACTTATTGAATCGCGCCCTTGAGAAAGCGCCGAAGTTATTGGTGGCACTGTTGGTAAAAGCGCGTGTCGCGATTATGCAGGAAGATTTGGCTTTATCTCAGCAGCTTGTTGATCAGGTTCTCGCGCAACAATCAGATAATATTGAGGCATGGTTGATTGCGGGGGAAATCGCGCGCTTAAAGAATGATTTTGTTGCCGCCCGGAAAAATTATGACAAGGCGCTGGCACTGGAGCCGAGCAATATACCGGCTTTGTTGGGTCAGGCTGGCGTCAGTATTGCACTGGAGGATTTTCAAGCAGCTCTACAGAGCGCCGAACAGATACAGCAGCGCTCACCACAAAACCCACTTGCGCACTATGTGCGGGGGGTGGTTTTGTACAAGCAGGGAGGACAGATAGAAGCCGCTGAGCAAGCGTTGCTGAAGGTGCTCAACATCGCGCCAGGACATTTACCCAGCCATCAAATACTGGGCAGTATTTATTTTACGGATGGACGATTCGAGCAGGCCAGAGTGTCTCTGGAAAAAGTCCTTAATGTTTCTCCCAATGATCTTGCCGTGCGAAAACTGCTTGCGAGTACTTGGCTGAAGTTAGGGCGCCCAGAGTCAGCTATTCCAATATTAGAAAAAATACTTCCAGTCAATGAAGAGGACTCTCAACTGCTCGCTTTGTTGGGCGGTGCCTATATGCAAAACAAAGATACTGTCAGAGGGACGGAATATCTTGAACGGGCAGTGGATCAGTCGCCCGAAAACGCTTTGATTCAGACCCAATTGGCGTTGGGGCGTTTAGCATCCGGTAAAATCACAGAAGCAGTAGACGCATTGGAGACTGCGGTTCAGCTTGGGCAGGATGTGTTTCAGGCAGATGTTTTACTGATACTCACGCATTTACGCAGCAAGGAATTTAGCAAAGCGCTCGATAAAACCCGACAGTTAAGTTTGAAACTTCCGGATAGTGCTGTTCCGGAAAATCTTGCAGGCGCTGCGTACGCAGGGCTTGAGGATTTATCTGCGGCACGGGAGAGCTTTGAGAAAGCATTGAAAATTCAGCCCGATTTCGTACCGGCGGTGATGAATCTGGCGAAACTGGATCAGGCAGAGGGAGATTTAAAGAGCGCCAAGATCAGGTTTGAACAAATCGTGAAACAGCATAAAGGGCATGTCAAAGCGATATTGGCGTTGGTGGGTATTGCAGAACAGGCAGGAAATCGAGCCGAAGCAGACAAATGGTTAAATCAGGCTTGGGAACAAAATGTGGGTGATTTGCAGGTAGGAACACTGCTTGTCCGTTACTGGATGGGGCGTCGTAATTTTAGCAAAGCCAGTGATATTGCCCGGGAAATGAAGAAACAACACCCTGAGGATTTTGCGGCACTCAGGGCTTACGGTCTGGTGCAACTGGCAGCAGGACAAAAAAACGATGCCCTTGAGGTCTTCAACGATCTCATAAAATACTATCCAGACGTTGCGGGAGCACACACGCTCCTCGGTAAGGCTTACCTTGCAACCGGCGATCTTACCCTGGCAGGGCGACATCTCAATAAGGCAGTGGGACTGGATGACCAGTTTATTCCTGCGCAGCAGGCATTAGCTCAATTAGCGGTTCAGAATGATGATCTGGACAAGGCAATGCGTATTGCTAAAAAACTTCAGAAGCAACGCCCCAGCCTGGTTGTAGGCTATCAGTTGGAAGGTGATCTTCAGATGCATCGCAAGAATTTTCCGGCGGCAGCAAAGATTTATGACACGGGTTTTGCCAAAGTCCCCAGCGGAGTGTTGGCTGTAAAACATTTCCAGGCGGAAAAAGCGTATCAGGCAAAGAAAGCGGATAAATCCTTGTTACTGGAATGGCTGAAACAAAATCCGCGCGATATTGTAGTGCGCATGGTTTTGGCGCAGGCTTACTCCGAAACCGCAAAAAAACCGCAAGCGGTATCCCAGTACGAAAAAGTTCTGACAATAAATCCAAAAAATGTAGGTGCGCTTAACAATCTGGCTTGGTTGTTATATGAAATGGGCAGTAATAAAGATGCATTGAGCTACGGGCAAAAGGCGCACAAGCAAGCGCCAGATAATCCGGCGGTAAATGATACCTATGGTTGGTTGTTACTCCAGAATGGAAAGCCAAAGCAGGGGTTGACGTATTTACGGGAAGCCTATGAAGGAGCTCCGGATGTTGCGGAAATCCAGTTTCATTATGCGGTGGCTTTGGAGCGTAGTGGGCAAGCGCAAAAGGCGCGGGAGGAGCTTGAGATGTTATTGGGAAAACATGATGATTTTCCTCAAGCGGCAGAAGCCAAGGCACTGCTATCAAAGATACGCTAGTACATCGTCAAAATTGCCTTGACAGGCTCCTAGTGCCGAATCCTTTAAATTCGCACCTTTCTCGTTCCTCATGCTCCAGCGTGGGAATGCATACAGTGGGTTGACTATAGCAAGGTATGGGTTCCCACGCATGCAGCACTAGTAGCCCGACAGGCTTCCTGCGTCGTATACGGTAGGAATTTCTCGTGGATTCTGGTTCTTTGAAAGCAAAAACGGGTTGTTCACCCTGTCAGTGGTCATTATATCCAGGAAAACCCCGATAGAATGTCGATGGCAGGCGATATCTATTTCGCAATCCCTGTGGAATTTCTAGTAGAATGGCCCGGCACGCCAACATGGGGCAAATAGAGTGTGCGCATGACCTAAATCTCAATCGCCATGAGTATATATTGGGACCGAAAGCATATAATACCCTAAGCCTGACAGGCTCCTAGCCTCCCAGTGCATTTAATGTGCTTCTTAATTTCAGTGAGATATTTATGAAAAAAACGTACACGAATGAGTTATTCGTATTTTGTTCGGTCATTTTTATCGTTTTGATTACCGGATGTGCTCCGAACAAACATTTATTGACGCTTGGTCCTGCAACATATACCGGTGAGGCACCGCTGTATATTATTGGTCCGGGGGATAACGTTAATATATTTGTGTGGGGAAATGGCGAATTATCTTCTTCAGTGCCTGTGCGTCCTGATGGTCGGATAACAACGCCTTTGGTTGAAGATGTGGTTGCCAGTGGTAAAACAGCCAGTCAATTAGCCAGAGATATGGAAAACGAGCTTGCACGTTACATAAAAAATCCAGTTGTCACCGTTATCGTTACGGGCTTTACCGGACGCTATAGTGAACAAATCAGGGTAATAGGCGCAGCTGCGAGTGCTCAATCGTTACCTTATAAGGAACATCTGACACTTTTGGATGTGATGATTACAGTGGGTGGATTAACGGAACTTGCGGCTGGCAACAAGGCCAGTATTGCCCGTGTAGTGGATGGAAAGCAGCAAGAATATAAAGTGCGACTGGACGATTTGATTCAGGGCGGTGACATCACCGCTAATGTCGATATGCTACCAGGCGATGTGTTGATTATTCCTGAGGCGTGGTTCTAAACGCTACTGGGTTTACCACGAAAACCCGTTTTGGCTTATTGTTTCAATGACAAGGGTAAATAGACCCAATTATCGCTGCGAATGATCAAAAAAATGGATTCAAAATAACCCTCTTCTCGCGACGATCACCTCATTAGTCCGACAGGCTTCAGATTGACAGAATGCAAACGAATTAATCGACAAGGCTATTCATGCAGGAAATTATTCAACTAACACTGAACTACCTTCGCGGGATATGGCGTTTCAGATGGTACGCGATGCTATTGGCGTGGGTGATACCCATTATTGGCTGGGTTGTCATCGCCAAAATTCCTGATCAATACGAGGCCAATGCCCGCGTGCTTGTGGACACTGATTCCATTTTACGCCCGCTGTTGCGTGGACTTACCGTGGAGAGCAATGTTCGCCAGCGACTGGGTTTGATGACCCGTACGTTGCTGAGTCGGCCGAATCTGGAAAAAGTTGCTCGCATGACGGATCTTGACCTGCATGCGAAAACGCCTGATGAAATGGAGTCATTGTTGGATAATTTATCAAAAAAAATCCGCATCAGTAGTGCCAGAGAGGTCAATCTATATACGATTTCGTACACTCACTCCGACCCGAAAATGGCGAAAGAAGTCGTCAGGTCGCTACTGACTATTTTTGTGGAAAATACCTTGGGTGACACCCGGCAGGATTCTGATGCGGCGCAAAAATTTCTTGGCCAGCAAATAGCGGAATATGAGAAACGGCTCGTCGAAGCAGAGGATCGTATCAAGGAATTCAAGCGGAAGAATGTTGCATTAATGCCACGGGCTGGCCAGGATTATTTTGAGTTGCTGCAAGACTCTCGTGCGCGGCTGGAGCAGGCACAACTGGAATTGGAAGAGGCAACCAACCGGCGAGATGAACTCAGGCGGCAACTGGTCGGTGAAGAACCGGTCTTTGGGTTTGGAAATACCAAAAGTGTCAGCCACGAGCTGGATGAACGCATTTCCAAATTACAAGAGCGACTGGATGATTTTTTGTTACAGTTTACCGAAGAGCATCCTGATGTCATTGCGGTCAGAACGGTGCTGGCAAATATGGAAAATCAACGTGAGCAAGATCAGAAAACCTCCCTGTCGAGCTTTCAGTCGAATGATCAATCTATGGAGCAAAACCCGGTTTATCAACAAACTAAAATTTCGCTTGGGCAAGCTGAGGCGAGTGTCGTTTCTTTACAGACACGCGTTAAAGAATATGCTCAGCGGATTGATGGGCTGGCTTCAAAAGTGGATACCATCCCAGAAATCGAAGCGCAGCTAAAAAGTTTGAATCGTGACTATACGCTGAACAAAAGTAATTACGACATATTGATTGGGCGTCTTGAATCGGCAAAATTGTCCGAAAGGGCAGAAAGAACAGGAGATGATGTCAAATTCAAAATTGTCGATCCACCGCGAGCGCCATTGTTGCCTTCCGGCCCTAATCGTCTGGGACTTGATTCATTAGCACTGCTTGCAGGTCTTGCGGGTGGTATCGGGCTTGCCTTTCTGTTGTCTCAAATCCATCCGGCATTCTATGATCAACGCACGTTGCAGGAATTTGCAGGGGTTCCGGTTTTTGGTGTTGTGAGTCGTTTATGGACGCCTGAGCTACTGCGACGAAAACGCTTGGAGTTTGTTGTTTTTGTGGGTGTGGGCATCGTTTTACTCTTCTTATATGGTGGCGTGATATTACTGCAGAGTACCGATTTGGAGCAGATTTCATCGCTGGCGGAAATGTTGAAGGAAAAAATATGAACTCGATCGAGCGTATGGTTGAGAAGCTTAAATCGTCGACCTCCAATGGGGGTGTGCAACGTAAAATGGCGGAGCAAAAACCGGTTGGCAAAACCTCTCCGGCATCTGGTGATGCCGCAAAGCAACGTGAAGCCTGTTTTATCGATATCGATATGAAAAAGCTGGAGAGCGTTGGCTTTATTGCCCCGCCTAAGGATCGTGCAAAATTGGCAGAGGAATATCGTCGAATCAAGCGGCCGTTGCTGAGCAATGCTTTTGGCAAAAATGCAGATGCTATTGAGTTGGGAAACATGATTATGGTTGCCAGTGGTGTGTCGGGTGAAGGAAAAACGTTCAATACCCTCAATTTAGCCTTGAGTATGGCGAACGAAATGGATATTACCGTTCTGGTGATAGATCTTGATGTACTTAACCCAGCATTGACACGATTGCTTGGGCTGGATGAAAGATTAGGATTCACCGATGTGCTATCGGACCCTGACGTCATGCTTTCAGATGTCATTCTTTCTACTAATATACCGAAGTTAAAAATAGTGCCTGCCGGGCGCAGACATTCACAAGCAAACGAATTGTTAGCGAGTGATCAAATGCAGCGAGTGACCGATGAACTGGCAACACGCTATCCTGATAGAATGGTTATTTTTGATGCTCCTCCTTTGTTGTTGACCAGTGAAGCAAACGTGGTCGCAGGTTTGGTGGGTCAGGTATTGCTTGTCGTTGAGGCGGGTGAAACGCCTCAAAGCGCGGTCAAGGAAGCAGTAGCGTTGCTGGATGAACGAAAAGTGATTGGTATTGTACTGAACAAATACAAAGGTTCCGGCAAAGGACAATACGGTGCTTATTATGGTGCGTATGGAGAGGAGCAGAACTAGTACATCGTCAAGGCTGTATTGACGGGTTCAGTCGGTCTGTCAGCATTCAATGGTGTTTTGCGGGGTCGGGTGCCAGGGTCTGTTGATCCCGGGGAATGTTCTCAATTAACAAGGTTTACTTTTGGTGTCTGAAAAATCACTAGCCACCAAAAATAGACGCTCTTGGGCAAAGAAAGAGATTTGCTCGTTGCAAATGAGAACGAAAGTTACCGTGTCCTGCTGATATACTCGTGGCGATTGAGATTTAGGTGTCACTGCACGCCCTCTTTGCTGTGTTGTTGTCCTCGCAATCGAACGACTATTACTGGTCATTTCGCCTTGCCATGAAATAAATAGGACGCACATTGACACCTAAATCTCAAACGCCACGAGTACATCTCTGGTAAGCGATGTAGCATGGCGTTTTTTCACAGGTAACCTGACAGGTTGGTTTTAATTAATTGAGAACACTCATAGTGAGAACACCCCATAGAATGCATTATTTAATAACGGTTCCTGCGTCGTCTGAAGTACCTGCTGCTGTTGGTGCTCTGTCTTCTGTGTCGTGATATTTCCGATTTTATTTCAGACAAATGGCGGTTGCGTGCAGTTATGCATCCGGCTTTTGGTGGTTGTTCTGCTGATTTTGATATCGGTACCTGTATTTGCGGCGCAGTTGTTGCTTAAACCTTCTTTGGGACTCAAGGAAACTTACACAAATAATGTGTCTCCTATTGATGACCCGGGCACTGCGGATTTCATTACTGAGGTGACTCCAGGCTTGTCATTGCAGGCTGATGGCAGCCGACTGAATGCTAACATTGGACTGACATTGCAGAATTTTTTTTCTGCAAAAGACTCAGATCGAAATGTCCAGTTCCATGATTTGGCAGCCGATACATCAGCGGAGCTTATCAAGGATTTTGCTTTTCTGAATCTGAAGGCCAGTAACTCGCAACGAGTGATTTCACCGTCCAGAGGAGGGCGGCTGAATAATTTCAATAAGGCTAATCGCAGCGATATTTCCTCCCTGCTTGTCAATCCACACCTCAAAAAGCGTTTCGGAGGGAAAGCAGAAGGATCAGCAAGCTATTCGTACGAGGAGCTGAGCTCCGGAAATGAGGTGTCCGACGCAAGAATTAAGGGGGTGAAGGCCGAGCTTAAGAGTGGCCCTTCTTTTCAACGTATGGTTTGGTCCGTGGACTATTCGAAGAAAACCACGAAAAGAAGTACAGCAAACAATTTTAGCAGGGCATCCGCCATTGCTAAGGCGAGTTATCAGGTTTATGAAAAACTGGGTGTGTTGTTTCGTGCCGGCGATGAGCGTAATGATCGTGCCTCTACGCAAAGCCAGGGTTATCGAAACGGCTCTTATTATGCTGCTGGTATCAGAATTATACCGCATTCAACGCTTGAAATTGATCTATTGTTAGGGAAGCGGCTGGATGTGCTATCTCTTTCCTGGACACCTACATCCCGAAGTGCATTGAATATTTTGAGTCAAAAGCAAAAAGTTGGCCGGAATCCGGGTAGGGTTTGGCGGGGCTCTTTGCAATTGGTTAATCGGCGAGTGGTTTGGAACGCAAGTTATGTTGTAGATAACACCTCGGCGCAGGATTCCGCGAGCCTGGGGGTAGGTTCTCAGGATAGTCAGTCACCATCAGGCAATTTAGCGACTGGAATTCCTCTGTCCAACGAGCGTTTTTTGCGCAAACGCAAACAAATGGATTTTGGGTACAAAACAGCAAAAAGTATTATCAAAATTGAGTTGTATGAGGAACACAGAATATTTCGTAGCAGTAACCACCAGGATTTTTTGGGCGGTGAGGTTTCCTGGCGCTGGCGTTTTGCCACACGCACCACCATGGAGCTACGTTTCCAGGGGTCGAAAAGTCAGTACTTTGATACTGATAATGTTCGACTTGGTGGAAGACTTCGTAACGCGGAGATTAATTTTTTCCGGAAGATGGGGCGAGCAGTGGAAGGCAGTATAATGGCCAGACGCACATTCCAGGACGGTTTGGTCGGTGGAAACAGTTACAATGAAACAAGGCTCAGTGCTGGTGTGGCGTGGCGTTTTTGATTTTTGCCATCAGCTTGACGGTTTCCATCGACGTCCAATAATAATCGGCACAATAAATTGATAAAAAGGAAATCTCTGTCATGAATACTTCCATGATCATGTGTGTGGTTGGTGCCCGACCCAACTTCATGAAAATTGCGCCGGTTATGCGGGCATTAAAAGCATCGGACATTCTGCAACCTTGCTTGGTACACACCGGCCAACATTATGATGCGGCAATGAAACATGCCTTTTTTGACCAGCTGGATATCCCTGAGCCGGATGTGGATCTGGGCGTGGGGTCAGGGACACACGCCGTGCAAACCGCAGAAATTATGCTGCGTTTTGAACCCGTGCTCGACGAACATAAACCGGCCGCGATTCTGGTGGTGGGTGATGTTAATTCCACCATTGCCTGTTCGCTGGTCGCGGCAAAGAAGGGGATACCGGTTATTCATGTGGAAGCGGGCCTGCGTAGTTATGACCGGGAAATGCCCGAAGAGATTAACCGGGTGCTCACCGATCAGATTTCCGATTTACTTTTTATTACTGAGTCGAATGCGGCCGCCAACCTTGAACGAGAAGGAATTGACCGTGCCCGGGTCCATTTTGTGGGTAACGTGATGATTGATACGTTGCGCCACCAGCTGGATAGCGCGACTTTGCCGGAGAAGACCTTGTCACATGTGGCAAACAGTGAGACGTTATTGGAAAACGGTTATGCCTTGTTAACACTGCATCGGCCATCCAATGTGGATGCCCCGGACATTCTTGAACGCTTGCTGAAAACCATGCAAACCATCAGTACTCAATTACCCATCGTGTTTCCGGTTCACCCCCGTACCCAGGCCTGCATCGAAAAAGCTGGGTTGGATGATATACTGGACGCTGCCGCCATTACCCGGTTAACTCCGTTGGGTTATCAGGAAATGCTGGGGTTAATGGCCAACGCCCGTATGGTGTTGACGGATTCCGGAGGGATTCAGGAAGAGACCACCGCGTTGGGTGTTCCTTGTATTACACTGCGCGAAAATACAGAGCGGCCGATTACTGTTGAGCAAGGAACCAACACCATTGTAGGAACCGATTCCGAAACAATTCTGGCGGCATTCAATGAAACAATGGAAACCGGTGGAAAGGCGGGGCAGATTCCAGACAAATGGGATGGTAAAGCCGCTCAACGCATCATTGATGTTATCGAAAACTGGCTTGAACGATAATTGCCGCCCATTATCAGAGATTGATCCCGTGACTCATCATACGATTACCAATTCGATGACGGTGGACGTGGAAGATTATTTCCAGGTTTCCGCTTTTGAAAAAATTATTCCCCGCAGTGAATGGGACAACATTAGCGCACGGGTGGAAAAAAATACCGAACGGGTACTTGATATGTTTGATGAGGCCGGTGTGAAAGGTACTTTTTTCATGTTGGGCTGGGTGGCAGAGCGTTACCCAGGCTTGGTGAAGCGTATTGTTGCCGATGGTCACGAATTGGCCAGCCATGGTTATTCACACATCCGTGTTGTCCATCAAAAGCCACCCGCATTTTTTGATGATATTGTGCGTACCAAAAAATTGCTTGAAGATATGTCAGGTCAGGAAGTGCGTGGTTACCGTGCAGCGAGTTATTCCATTGGTGCTAAAAACCTGTGGGCACTCGATGAACTGAAAGAAGCAGGTTATGTTTATAGTTCCAGTATTTACCCCATCAAACATGATTTATATGGTATGCCGGAGGCACCGCGTTTTTCGTTCAGGCCGCGTGGTGAGGATGGCATTCTTGAAGTGCCAGTGACTACGGTGGAAGTGTTGAATAAAAAGCTTCCGTGTGGTGGCGGTGGCTATTTTCGGCTTTACCCCTATGTGGTTTCACGTATGGCCATACGCAGAGTGAACCAGCATGATGGTCAGTCCAGTGTTTTTTATTTTCACCCCTGGGAAATTGATCCGGGACAACCACGCCAAAAAGGCATCAGTGCCAAAACGCGATTTCGACATTATCTTAATCTTGGACGTATGGAAAAACGATTGAAAAGATTGCTTAGGGATTTTCAGTGGGATCGGATGGATAAGGTATTTCTCGAATAAAATACTTTTTCGAGTTAAAAATATACCTGTAGCGTTTGGGATTTAGGCTTAAATGTGCGTCATATTTATTTCGTGGCTAGGCAAAATGACGCGGAATAATTGTTCTATTGCAAGACATTTTAACGCCACCACGGAATCAATAGGGCGTGTAGTTAGACCTAAATCTCAATCGCTACGGGTATAGAATGCGATATTGCACAGGAGTAGAGTGGGACGTGTCGGAAACATCAATAGCAATAAAAGAACTGGATGATCAATCGGTACAGCGTTGGGATGCCTTTGTGGAGACATGTCCCGAGGCCACGTTTTTTCATCGTGCGGGTTGGAAAAAAGCGATTGAAGCTGGCATGGGACATCGTGCCTATTTTTTGTATGCGGAGAGAAATGGTAACATCGAAGGCGTGTTGCCATTGGGGCATGTGAAAAGTTTCTTGTTTGGTAATGCGTTGATGTCCGCACCTTTCTGTGTGTATGGCGGGATTGCTGCTCATTCGGATGCAGCACGGGTTGCGTTGCATCAAGCGGCAGAAAAGCTAGCGCATCGCCTCAGAGTGGATTATCTCGAAATGCGCAATGCACAGTTTGCTCAAACTGAATCACGGTTGCCTAATGAAAGCTGGTTGGAAAAAGAACTGTATGTGACCTTCCGAAAAGAAATTGACCCTGATACCGAAAAAAACCTGCTTTCTATTCCACGTAAACAACGGGCTGTTGTGCGTAAAGGAATCAAAGCGGAACTGGCCAGCGAAATAGATACGGATATTCATCGTTTTTACGATGCGTATGCGCAGAGCGTCAGAAATCTAGGAACACCGGTGTTCCCCAAAAAGTTTTTCGCTGTACTACGTGATGTGTTTGGTGAACATTGTGAAGTGCTAACCGTGGTCAAGGAGGGACGGCTCATCAGCAGTGTGATGAGCTTTTATTTTCGGGATGAGGTGTTGCCTTATTATGGCGGTGGAACCAATGAAGCACGAGCAGTTAAAGGCAATGATTTTATGTATTGGGAGCTTATGCGACGGGCGGGTGAACGCGGCATTCGTGTTTTCGATTACGGACGTAGCAAAATGGGCACCGGATCTTATAGCTTCAAAAAAAACTGGGGATTCGAACCTGAGCCTCTGAAATATGAATA
>QIGJ01000243.1 GCA_003229995.1 Gammaproteobacteria bacterium
CCGAGATGCTCGATTGCATTGCGCGTTCCAGACAAGTCCGCGCCAAACTGCTGCTGCGATGCCAGACCTTGCTTGGACAATGCCAAGCGTCGCCATTGTGACGTCATCGCGCAGCCGGGTCAGGTCGGGCTAGATGATATTGACGACGTAAGCCTTTTTCGCCGAATAAAACCATTCCACTTTTTCTATTTTTTATTTTATTAATAAGCATATTTAACACTTACGTTAGAGATTTTCAGCTTGGTTAACTGGCTAGATTAACACTTAAATTTCAATCGCTATGGGCATAGTACCAGCCCGAAGGCCATTTAACTTCATGGAAATAGAGGTATGTGTTCCCACGCTGAAGCGTGAGAACGAGAAACAGAGAAACAAAAAAAGGGTCACAAAAAATACGTCGCTTCATCAACATGAAGCGACGCACTGCGTTTGTTTGTTGCTATACGCTTGCGGTTTCTTTTGAACGTACGTGCAAACCACACTCTTTACTTTCCGGGTTTTCCCACCACCAACGCCCGGCACGAATGTCCTCTTTTTCAGCAATCGCCCGTGTGCATGGCGCACAACCAATGCTTGGATATCCCTTTGTGTGCAACTCATTAAAAGGCACATCATTCTCATGAATGTAAGCCCAGACTTCCTTTTCGCTCCAATCCAGCAGAGGATTGAACTTGGGAATCCCATGGGCTTCATCCCATTCCATGCGCTGCAGATCGGTACGGGTAACCGATTGCTCTTTACGTAACCCGGTAATCCAGGCTTCGCGTGTGGACAGTGCCCGTTTCAATGGCACCAATTTCCGCATAGCACAACATTGCTTGCGCTGTTCGACGCTATTGTAAAAAGCATTGGGGCCTTGCGTCTGCACATATTCGGCAAGCACGGAGCAATCCGGTGCATAAACTTCCACCACCGGGCCGTATTTTTCGTGGGTTTTTTGCATCAAGTCATACGTTTCTGCTGGCAAGCGCCCGGTATCCAAAGTAAACACATTGATTTTCGGCGCATGCTTACCGATGAGATCCAGTAATAACATATCCTCAATACTGAAACTGCTGGCCAGCGCAGCCGGTGCGTAATCCCGTTGAATATTATTCAACAAAGAGATAACTGATTGTATTTTTTTATCCATCAACATTTCCTTCCTCCTTATTCAAATATTACCTGGACAGGCAACCTTAAGCAGGCACCTGTAATTTTTCTTCAGCCATCGCGACCAATTGCGTGATTTCCGGCAGTGATGCTTGCACATCCAGTTGTATATCCACCGACTCACAGGCTCTTGCCACTAACACGGTCCACAGATCTTGTGCATTTGCCAGTTTTTCAAAACGGGCATCATCAAAGTCTGCACGTAACACCGTCATTTCCTCGATGAATACGCCGAGTGATTCGACAATATCCTGTTCCGCATTTGTCTGTTTTGCGATTTTCCCGGCAAGCTCAGCCAAGTCGTCCGGCAAAACCTTTTCGCCGCCCGCATGCAGCAATGCCTGCCCCACCAGACGCGCGATAGCTTCAGCACAGTCCAGTGCCTGATCTTCTTTTTTCGCCAGTTGAAACACCCGACGATATTCCCGCTCATGCGCGGCCTCGGAGAAATTTGCTGACACCACATCATGTTTTGCGCCCATGCATTCACCGCCGCCTAATGCCAGCACGCGGAAATCTTCCGTCTCACCAAAATCTTTTGACAGCCAGTCACTGTCCGGGCCACTGATGACTGTCAAATCTTGCAACAGTTTGGCGAAATAACCTTCTTCCTGACGCTGCGCCCAAACACGAAAACTTTCGTCAGCCTGACGTGTATTTTCATATTCACGACTGACACGCTTCACTGCTGCGGGTGCCATACGTACAGGTACTTCAGGACCACGCACCGCAATTTCGCCCCCGTTACGACCATCACCACCAAAATGTAGACGATAATGCGGAATCAGTTTTCCGTTGATGCGACGACCTTCACCGTGCATGCCGATATCACCCACGTAAGGTTGCGCACAACCGTTGTGACAACCACTGACACGAATACGCAGATCACTTTCACCACCACTCATTTCTGTGCTCACCAGTCGCGAAGCGGTAATACCCAGGCGACATGTCCAGGTACCGGGACAGGCCACTACATCATCACCAGCGGCAGGCGCATTCAGTTCCAGCAGACGCAGACTGTCTTTTACCGCCTGTAACCCTTCTTGCGGAATGTTCAACAACATCAAGTTCTGGTCCTGAGTGACACGCATTTCTACAGCATCATGTTGCTCTGCCAGTGCTACCAGACCCTGCATTTGTGTTACGCCCAAATCCCCCAAAGGCAGACTCACCGGGTATACATAAAGCCCGTCCTGTCGCTGTTGCAGCGCATCACGCGGCGCACCTGTCGCGGAAATTTTGGATTTCATGGTTTCATCTGCGGTTACCCAGTTTGCCGCAGGCAGAGCATCACTGGCATACACTTGTTTCGTACGTTGTAATTCTTCGCGATATTTTTCGACAAACTCCGTTTCGCCCAGTCGCTCCAGCAAAAATTTCATGCGTGCCCGGGCGCGACGTTTGCGATCAGAATAACGATGATGCAATGCCAACACAGCCTCGATCACCGGCAACAAATCTGACTCCTCAACAAACTCTTCCAGCGTAATGGCCGCGCGTGGTTTGTGACCGAGACCGCCTGCCGCCAATACCTTATAACCAAATTTGCCATCACGCTTTACCGCAATCACGGCCAAATCATGAAACAGCCCTTGCGCACAATCCGCTTCGCAACCGGAAAAACTCATTTTGAATTTACGCGGTAAATGCTGGGTCAGCGGGTGCCGCAAAAAACGTTGCGCCACGGCATCCACTACAGGCTGCACATCGCTATGCTCGCAAGGACACACGCCCGCCAGTGGGCAGGCGGTAATATTGCGCACAGTATTGCCACAGGCTTCTCGCGAAGTCAGACCCTGTTCAGCCAGCTTTTCCAACGCGTCAGGGGTGTCACCCAGTGCAATGCTGTGCAGCTGAATATCCTGCCGCGTGGTCACGCTGGCGATACCTAACTCTGAGTAGTTATCCAACACATCAGCGACAGCGCTCAGTTGGCTCGGCAACAACACGCCACCTGGCAACTTGATACGTACCATATTGACGCCTTCCTGACGCTGACCATAGACACCCTGTTGCAACCGGAGAGCCTGAAAGCGAGCTTCATCAAGCTCGCCAGCCAGAACGTCCTTCACCGCCTGACGATATTGCGTCAGTTCCGTGGTTTCTATCCAGTGTTCATTTTCTATCGTCGTCATTTTCTTTTCTCCTGTAAATCCTGATTCCTGCGCCTACACCCACGCGCTTAAGCCATTAATCGCACACCAATCCCCAATAACAGGACGGCCAATACCGAACGCAGCAAAACCTCCGGCACGCGCGCGCTGAGTCGGCTGCCAATATAAATACCCGGTAATGAGCCAATCAGCAGACTGCCTAGCAGTACCCAGTCCACTGTACCCATTTGCCAATGACCAAGACCGGCAACGGTCGCCAGCGGCACGGCATGAGCAAGATCTGTCCCCACCACTCGCACCGCTTTCATGCGCGGATAAAGCCAAAACAACACGGCTGCCCCTAACGCCCCTGCACCCACCGAAGTCAGTGTTACCAAGGCACCAAGCACGACACCGGCCAATACCGTGGCAATTTGGGTTTTGCGCCCCGTCTCATCATGTGCCAGACCCGTGTCGCTTTGTGCCAGACGACGCCGAAATATTAAAGCGCCAGCGCTGATGATCAGCGCCAGTCCCAGAGTGCTGGTCATCACCTCCTGCGCCGCATCGGTCTGTAGATCTACCTGCCTCAATGCCAGCAAGGTGAGCAGAGCGGCAGGTAAACTACCCGTCAATAACCATCGCACAATGCGCCATTCCACCGAATTCTGGCGGGCATGTACCCATACACCATTGGCTTTGGTAATAGCAGCAAACATCAGGTCGGTGCCCACTGCCACCGCAGGCGCAATACCAAAGCCAAAAATCAGCAATGGCGTCATCAACGCGCCGCCACCCACTCCAGTGAGTCCGACCAGAACGCCTACGCCCAAGCCTGAAATAATGAAAAAAGCATCCATGAGAGCCCATTCCCTTCGAATGTGCGCAAACAGTAGCAACCCAGCAATAGGTTGAAAAAGAATAAAAATGCCTTTATAAAGACACTTAGGTTATAAATGGATATCAAAAAAAATGATTATAGACAAAAATCTGAGCACACGAACCGTAAAATCACTATGGCAGGCGCTGGTAAAGCCCACCCGTCAGCAATGGAAACGGCGGAAACCACGATGAAACTGCATCAATTACGCTGCATCTGCGAAGTCGTAGACCACCACCTCAATGTCACCGAAGCGGCGGCGGCTATGTACACCTCGCAACCGGGTGTGAGCAAACAGATACGCCTGCTGGAATCAGAACTCGGTGTGCCTATTTTTGCCCGCGAGGGCAAACGGCTTACCGCCGTGACCGAACCTGGCAACGAGATCATCCGCACTGCACGGCACATGCTGCGCGAGGCAGAAAACATCAGCCGCATTGGCGCTGACTACAGCGATCAAACGCGCGGCACACTGACCCTGGCCACCACCCACACCCAGGCACGCTACGTGTTACCACCGGTAATCCAGCAATTCCGCCAGCGTTTTCCGGATGTCATCCTGCAATTGCGGCAGGGCAACCCGACACAAATTTGTGACAGAACCCTGCGCGGCGAAGCTGATATCGTTATCGCCACCGAGGCTGTTTCTGCTGCCGATGGACTCATCACCCTGCCTTGTTACCCTTGGCATCACTGCGTGGTGGTACCACCAGATCATCCGCTGCTGAGAAAAACCACACCACTCACCTTGCCGGACTTGGCCGAACACCCCATCGTCACCTACGATTTTGCCTTCACCGGACGCAGTCAGCTCAACGACGCCTTTCAATCCGCCGGACTACAACCCAAAATTGTACTCACCGCGCTGGACGCCGATGTCATCAAAACTTATGTGGAGCTCGGCCTGGGCATCGGGCTGCTGGCTGATGTGGCCTTTGAAACACAGCGTGACAGCGGTTTGCGCCGTATCGACATCGCCCACCTGTTTCCGGCCAGTACCACCTGGGTGGGCATCCGTCGTGGTAGCTACCTTCGCCGGTTTATTTTCGAGTTTGTTGAGCTGTTTGCACCACACCTGAGCCAGGCAACATTGCGTGCAGCGCTCCATGCTGACTAGTAAAGGTGAATTAAGCGCTAAATCACTCTATCGAGCAATAGCAATATCAGCAATTGCTCTGCCTAGCAAAGGTGGAACAGCATTGCCTATCTGTTTCGACTTCCATAGAACTGAAAATCATCATCAAATGACTGGAGTCTGGCTCCTTCCCTTGGTGAGGGGTTCCGGAACAAGGTAATTGCCAAACGAACCTGATATTCTTCGACATTTTCCGCCCCCACCCACGTATTGTTTAACAACCTAAATAAGCGAAACACACCATGACCCAACACCCTCAGCTCGATGCCAGCATTTTCAAAGCCTACGACGTGCGTGGCATCGTCGATAAAACCCTGACTGAAGATGCCGTGTACTGGATCGGTCGTGCCCTGGGCGCAGAAGCCGAAGCACGCGGTGAACAACATATTTACGTGGCGCGCGACGGCCGCCTTTCCGGACCAAAATTGATTGCAGCGCTGACCCGGGGGCTCACCAAAGCCGGGCGCGACGTCACCGACCTCGGCATGGTACCCACGCCCGTGCTCTACTATGCCGCCTACGAACTAGGCAGCGGCTCCGGCATCATGATCACCGGCAGTCATAATCCCCCAGAATACAATGGTCTGAAAATGGTACTGGGCAGCAACACCCTGTCCGGCCCCGACATTCAGCAACTGCGCAAGCGTATCGAATCCGGCACGCTGAGCGAAGGCTCCGGTTCAGTGGACAAAGCCGACGTGGTAACTCAATACATCGAACGCATTACCGGCGACATTAAACTGGCCAAACCTATGAAAGTCATCATCGATTGCGGCAACGGCGTCGCGGGCGTCGTCGCGCCACCACTGTTGCGCGCACTGGGCTGTGAGGTCAGTGAATTATTCTGCGACGTGGACGGTAACTTCCCCAATCACCACCCCGACCCCAGCAAACCGGAAAACCTGGCAGACCTGAAACAGGCGTTGGCCGAGCAACAGGCTGACATCGGCCTCGCCTTCGATGGCGACGGCGACCGTCTCGGCGTACTCACCCCCACCGGCAACGTCATCTGGGCAGACCGGCAAATGATGCTGTACGCGCAGGACGTATTATCACGCAACCCAGGTGCGGAGATTATTTACGACATCAAATGCACCACCAACCTGCACAAAATTATTGAACAGGCTGGCGGTAAAGCCACCATGTGGAAAACCGGCCACAGCTTCGTCAAAGCCAAACTGAAAGAAAGCGGTGCACAACTGGCCGGAGAAATGAGCGGTCACATCTTTTTCAAAGAACGCTGGTACGGTTTCGACGACGCCACTTACACAGCATCACGCTTGTTGGAAATCCTGTCGAAAGACGGTCGCACAGCAGATGACATTTTTAACGCCCTGCCCGACAGCGTCAACACACCCGAGCTAAATATGAACACTGCGGAAGGCGAAAATCATCCGCTGGTGGAAAAGCTGGTTGCCGCAGCAGATTTCCCCAATGCCAAAATCACCACCATTGATGGATTACGCGTGGATTTTGATGACGGTTTTGGATTAGTGCGTGCGTCTAATACAACGCCCTGTCTGGTGTTTCGTTTTGAAGCGGTTAATGAAGAGGCGTTGGCACGGATTCAGGAGGATTTTCGCACGTTGGTAACAACTCAGGTACCAGAGGCTAAGTTACCCTTTTAAATATGAATTAAACCTAAATCCTGCAAGTGCAAGCACTTGCAGGATTTAAGTAAGGAATGGAACACAATAACTGATACCAGTGACACTCTGATTGTTCAAACATTTTAAAGAAGGCGTCAGGATGCGTTCGCATCTTCAATAAGATCTATAAGCTCGTAAACTCGTGGCATTTCTAGTCTCGACACGGATGCTTCTAGCGGGCTAACGTCGTTGATAACCGGACGTTTTCATCAACCTTGTTAGATGCATACCTACTATTAAACTGAGAATACTCTCTTAACTAAATCTATTTCCATTTATATCTTATACGACCAGTATGAGACTTATAAGATACAAGTTTTTCATGTTGTAAACGCCCCCTAACAATTCCTGGCGCAATACCTATACTGCTTGAAAACGTGTTAATACTTGATTGAGAAAAATCACCCATCAATTTAAATATTTTAAACTTTTTTTCAGGTATCAATGTTATCTGAGCAAATCTATCCGCTTCATTTTCTTGCTTTTCCCATTCCGAAGGCCGCGTGTTGTTTTCTAGAAAGGTATGTCTTTTGTCGTGTAAGAGTATATGACCCAGCTCATGAAATAAACTAAACCAAAATATGTCAGCCCAACCACCTCTGAGTGACATCATTATCACTCCTTTCGTTTTTTTAACCCAGAAAGTTGCTCCAGTAGTATAGGTTTTCTTAAAATGTGGCATTATAACTAGAGCAATACCACATTGCTGTAAAATTAACTTAAGACTTGGAAAGAATTCACTTGGATCATTTTTAAGCGTTAATCCCCGAATATCCGAAATTTTTGAGAGTAAAGTTTCTCTATAATATTCATCACACTCTATATGCTTAGAAATTACAACCCCAGCTCTTAACCACGATGCTAGAGCTTCATGGTTAATTTCGTTATTTGTATTTTGTCTAAAGGCCGGATTAAATTCCTTAACTTCCTTCAAATTAAACAAAGACGAAACTCCAAAAAACCGTCGAAGACTCTGAACTTTTGTTAAAGCGTTTCTAGTTTTTTCCACTAGCTCTAACTTAGATAGCTCTAAATATGGAAAATCTGCCAAAATAATCTCTTCTTTTTTAGCGTTTTCAGACTCAATTTGGCTCGCCATATTCAACCTATACTCTAACTCCAAATTACTCCAAAAATACGCAGGCACACCTAAAACTTTTTCTAGCTGAATAGAAGTCTCTGGAGTAATTGCTTTCTCACCTTTAATTATTTCATTTATAGCTTGAGCTGGTCGTCCCATTCTACGAGCCAATTCAGCTTGATTAAGCCCCATATCTTCAAGTACTTCCTCCAAGTACTCACCTGGAGGAATAGCTATGTCTGTTACAAAATTTTGTTCAATCATCATAGTGTTTACTGACCTCCTCTATAACAGCGATATTCAAAACATCATCTTCCAAGGTAAATATTAGTCGATAAAAGCCAGTCAGGTTGATGGCATATTGACCAAGCCTATCTCCCTTTAAAGGATGACATCTAAGTCCTGGTAATTTTTTTAAGTCATCAAGGTTGTCTATTGCCTTGATGATATTTATTCTCTGTATGTATTTACGACCAACCGAAGACCCAAATTCCCTAACTGATTGTTTTGATTCCAAATAACACTTTTCTAGTTTTCCTGTACGGAACTGAACTATCAAAACATTTCCTTTAACTTAATAAGTATATCGGCATTATACTATTCACCTTAAAGGTGAATAGTATAATTCCTTCATGTTGTAATGTCGAGGAAACTTATGGCCCTGCCAGTTTTTCTAACTTATTAACAAATCGATCTGTATCACAATGAAGTGGTCCCCTACAACTGGACAACCTGAGGAAAAATTAAGCGCTAACATATTGGTTAATCAAGCTCAGGCAGCTTGTAAAATGGTTTGATGTTGATAGTAAACCTCATCTGGGGTTAAGTTAGGAATGGGCACGTAATAACTTCCCAGTCTAGCGCTCAGATTTAGTGCGACTTCGTTCGTTCTGATTGAACAAAAGTGCAGGAATAGTCAGCTTTTGTGATTGAGGAACGGGCGAAGACGGGCTGAAGCCGAGATGCTAGAGTGGGAAATTATTACGTGCCCGTTCCTTATCAAGACCTTGATGAAATCGTTCTCGATTATACCACTCAAACCAGTGGATTAAGCTTTGCTTTACCTCCTTCAGGGAGCGCACCATAAATTGACTGCCTACGGTACTTCGGAACAAATACAACGTGATATTTGCAATAATGTTTAACGTGAGCTTGGCTTTGCCAGTCTCTAGAACTTGCCGGTTCAAAGGAGGCCATTTTCATACACGCACGCCGTTTCGGCAGAGCCTATTCGAGTCTTACCGCCAAAGGCGGTGGTTTACCATTGTTTAATTATCACTGGCCGGTCGTTAATTGACACGAATGAAAGGGATGATTTTTCATTCAAAACTCAACCGATCAATTTTCGCCGACACACAAAAAGATTTTAAGATTTTTCCACCACTAACGTCA
>QIGJ01000340.1 GCA_003229995.1 Gammaproteobacteria bacterium
ATGGTGCCCCGGAGACGATTCGAACGTCCGACCTATCGCTTAGGAGGCGATCGCTCTATCCAACTGAGCTACCGGGGCAGAGGGTGATGCGGTTGCGAAAAAGCATGAATTGGTGGAGCCGAGGAGGATCGAACTCCCGACCTCGTCATTGCGAACGACGTGCTCTCCCAGCTGAGCTACGGCCCCAAACTCCTCACAATCACTGACATCGAGTGTAGCACTCGCAAGGCAGATATCGCCAGCGCATCGCTTTTGGAAGGATTTTGTTCAGCAATCCTTATTTTTTGTTGATTGCTTCATTTTTTCGACAATGGCCTGTATTTCTTCTGTGCTGATACTGGGGATCGTGGCATCGGGGGATTTTCCGATGGTGCCAATCGTCAATTTGAGTTGTTTGACATATCGTCGGCAATTGACGCATATCGCGAAATGCAGCCAGTACCCTGGGTGTTTCCACCAGGGTAGATTGCGATCGAGATAATCGCTAGAATGTTCGGCAATGTTTTTACAACTGGGCATCATTGTCTTTCGTGCTCCTCAATGGCCATTTGGATACGACTTCTGGCTCGATGAAGTAAGACTCTTCCGTTAGACTCAGAAACGTCTAAAATCTTACAAATTGCCTCCATATTTAATCCTTGCATGTTTCGAAGCGTGACGGCTGCACGTTGCAGCGGGGGTAGTGTGGCCAGTGCATTACTGATGCACTGGCGTAATTCTGTGCTGGCGAGCAGGGCATCAGGCGTATCCGCATGCCACATAGCAGGCGGGTGAGCCCAGTGTGCATTGGGTTTGAAGCGTGCGGGGTCAACAATGGGGCTTTCTTCAAGGGGGTCATCCAGACTTACTGTGCGGGATTCATGGCGTAAGCGGCTTTTGGCGGTGTTACTGACGATGCGCAGAATCCACGTTTTCAGGCTGGAGCGACGTTCAAATTTTGGCAAAGCGCGTAGTACCGCGACCCATGCCTCTTGTGCAACCTCGTCGGCAATGGCTTCGCCTACAATGGCGCGTGCCAAATGCACCATAAGTCCGTGATAGGCTGCGACAATCTGAGCATAGCTTGCTTCATCATTGGCCAGAAGCCTGGGAATCAGTTCATCATCACTGGGAAGCGTAGGGTTTACCACCTATTTTACCTTTATAATTATTGGGTTTTGTTTGTAACGACAGGCTGGGAGTCGAGTCCAGGGAGTGCATTCTGCCAATTTGCCAGAGTTCCAGCAAGCCACAGATGAGACATGAGCCCATGAAATTGGTTCTTGCGACTCCTTAGTTCTATTATCCGTGCGTAGCAAACTGAATAATTGCGTGTTCGATCTGTTGGTTGTGAAAATGGTTACGCAGTAGAATATGCCCATTCCTAATCAGTCGCTGTGGGTATATAGCAATAAGATCGTTGTCAGGCAGTTACAGGAGATAATCAGAAACATGTTAGAAACATTACCATTCTTGGAAAAAACCACTTTTCCGGCATTGCAGCGTGAAACTGTGTCCACACTGCAAGTGAATCTCGGCTATTTATGCAATCAACAGTGTTTACATTGCCACGTAAATGCCGGTCCCAAACGGACTGAGATAATGAGCGCGGATAACATTCAAAGCGTGATTGATTATCTTGATGCATCTAATGTGAAGTTGCTGGATCTCACTGGCGGTGCTCCCGAACTTAACCCTCATTTTCGAGAATTGGTGAAAGCCGCACGGGCCAGGAATGTTGCGGTGATTGATCGCTGTAATCTCACTGTTTTGGACGAACCCGGCCAGGAAAACCTAGCAGAATTTTTGGCCGAACACGGTGTGCAAGTGACGGCATCGTTACCCTGTTATCAAAAAGAAAATGTGGATGGCCAACGAGGTAAAGGGGTTTTTGAAAAAAGTATCGCGGGACTGAAAAAACTGAATCAGCTGGGTTATGGACAAGCGGACAATAGGCTGGAACTGAATTTGGTCTATAATCCCACCGGGCCATTTCTGCCACCAGCGCAGGATGTATTGGAGGCCGATTACAAACAGAAACTTTTCGAAGAACATGGCATTGTGTTTACACAATTATTGACTCTGGCTAATATGCCCATTAAACGGTTTGGCAGTAGCCTGCTTTCGACAGGGAAATTTCATGATTATATGGCGCTTCTGCAAGCGGCCCATAAAGATGAAAATCTGCGAACGGTAATGTGTCGCAGCCTCATTAGCGTTGATTGGCAGGGGTATCTTTATGATTGTGATTTTAACCAAATGCTGGATTTGCCCATACAGTTGGCACAGATAAAAAGGCCACATCTGCGTGATATATTCAGTCAGGATGTGTCGGGTGCGTCGATAGTGGTGCGTGGCCATTGTTATGGTTGTACGGCAGGACAGGGTAGCAGTTGTGGTGGTGCATTAAGCCAAACCTGATGCGTATTTCGATTGTTATCCCGATTCTGAATGAAGCTGAAGTGTTGGCGGCTAATTTACAAAAATTACAAGCAATACGCGCACAAGGCCATGAGATTATTGTGGTTGATGGTGGTAGCAACGATGGCAGCCAATGTTTTGCGAGGCCGCAGGTAGACCACCTGTTGGTATCAACGTGTGGTCGCGCACTGCAAATGAATAAAGGTGCAGAAATAGCCAGTGGTGACGTGCTCCTGTTTTTGCATGTTGATACCGTTTTACCGGACGATGGCATTGCCGCAATCATGAACAGGGTCAATTCCGATCAGGAAGTTTGGGGTCGTTTTGATGTGTGCCTGTCGGGTAACCGGAAACTTTTTCGGGTCATTGAAACCATGATGAATTGGCGGTCCCGGGTATCGGGTATCGCTACAGGTGATCAAGCTATATTTGTTACACGTTATTTATTTCAGCGCATGCAGGGTTTTGCAGATATTCCATTAATGGAAGATGTGGAATTGTGCCGACGACTGAAAAAAATTCAGTCACCGGTTTGTCTTTCACAACGAGTGATTACCTCAAGTCGGCGTTGGGAATTGGAAGGGGTTTTTAAAACCATCTGGCTGATGTGGCGCTTGCGACTGGCATATTGGTTGGGTGTTGATCCGAGCATACTTGCGCGTCAATATCGCTAGTGCAATATCCTCACGCACGGATTCTGGTTTTTTGTAAAGCCCCCCAAGCAGGAAAAGTAAAAACACGCTTGGCAAAGGATATTGGTGAAACGGCAGCAAAAATAGTGCATGAGCACCTCGCACGACATTGTTTGCAACAAATCCTGAATTTTGCTGTGGCACCAGTGGAGCTTTGGTGCGCACCAGATACCGAGCATGACTTTTTTAATCATTGCCATACAGAACTGGGTATTCCACTCAAACAGCAAGTTGGCAATGACTTGGGACAACGCATGCAACATGCGATAAATCAAACTTTGTGCCACCATTCGCCGGTTATCTTGATTGGCACGGATTGTCCAGCATTAACCGCCGATTATTTACAGTTGGCCTGCTCAGCGGCCCGCCAAAATAAAACCGTTATTGTTCCTGCAGAGGATGGTGGTTATGTTCTTTTAGGAATGAATAAATTACAGTCAGAATTGTTTATTGATATGCCCTGGGGGACACCACAGGTTTATGCGGAAACAATAGCGCGGGTAACGGGTGAGATTGAAACATTAATGCCGCTGTGGGATATCGATTATATTGCGGATTTACGACGATTACATGCCATAGGTGATATACCGTTGGACGAGCAGTTTCGGACGTATCTGGGGATGCTGGATTTATCGTGATACCGACCTAACGTGCCAGACTTTTACGCGCCAGTCGTTGTAATTCAATAACAAACCGCTCAATGGTGCGATGTTGTGTTTTATCGAGATGTTCAAAACTTCCACCGATATGCAAGCTATTGTTTATTTCGAAATAATTAGAATGGCATACTTTAAAAATACAACAAATTTTCCGTTTATCCGGCAAATAAATGCAGCATTGTGTGTCCTCTGTGTTACTTGATAAATCAAGCTCTCTTTTTTTAGCGAAGCGTATACACATCCCACCGGCTGATATATCACTTAATTCCCCGGTAAATGATTTTCCATCATTGGTTTTAATTTCTACAGTGACTTCTTTCGCCGCACTGACGGGAACACGAAACGCACTACGCCGTTGTAAATAACGAATGCTTTCTGGAAAATCAATGACATAAAAAGCCATATTGTTTTCGGAGTCTGATTTTTTCAAGTTGACGGTGAAATTTACCTCAATACCCTCGTAGGTGGTGCGCAAGGTGAGTCTCCCAATTTTCAGAAACAGTGCGTGCCCCTCTGGTGGATGCAGTCCATCGATAGTGATGGTGCTATTCTGAAGGTCAATTGAAAGCAGTGCGGTATTAAAAAAACGGTTGGAGCCAGGGAGTGTAGCAGTAATGATCGCGTGCTTCTCCATCAAAGGGCGTAGCACCATTGAAATTCTTGCCGTTGAGGTAACGGTTTCGTATTGCTGAGTATAATCGTTGTCAGTCATATCGTTGTCAACCATATTCTTGTCAACCGTAGTATCTTGTGCCGGAGAACGGTCTACCCTGTTTACAATCTATGATATCGCCTAAAGAATGGAACACAATAACTTATACCCATGACGCTCTGATTGGGTTCGTATTCGTTCGTTCTGATTGACGACCCCATGGATGGGGGAGGTAGAGCCGAGTTTGGAACAGAGGCCGAGATGCCAATGGTATAAGTTATTCAATTTCCATTCCTAAGCAGACTCAGGCGATGGCAATAGACTGGCCTTGCAGCTTACCCTGTGGTTGCCCGGTTTTACTGTAGACATTTGATGCAGGTTGATCAATGTTACCGCGTAAAATGTTGAGTGCTTGCTTCAGGTTGATTGACGAAGCATTTAATATCCGATTGTTGACTTTATTTTGCAGGTTACATTGTTTCAGTGTTTCCTGAAATTTATGCCACAGTATTTCCATGTCAGATTTTTCCTTGTTATCCGGCATCCGCTGAATAAATGCGGAAAATGTCGATTTTGATAGTACGCCGCCCACTATTTTTTCAACGGTACTCAGCAGAGGTTGTATTTTTTCAAGATTCTTAACCTGCCGATGTTTTCGTTGCACAGTTTCTTCAAACTGAGTGAGATTGTTTTTTCTCAAAGCTTGATGTTCTTGTTTCAGGATAATAAGCATTTCCAGTAAGTGAATGTGTTGCTGATCCAGAACTGTTTTCAAATTCTGAATATCATCGGTAAAATAACTTGTTGGCTGTTTCATTGTTTTACATTGTTTTATGTTTTAGATTAACGGTCAATCGGAATTTTTATACAGTGTGCTTATGCAACAAACATCAGCTCAAATGCAATGAGTTTTTCTGCAACACGTTGAGTATCAATATCATATCGGCCAGCATCAATTTCCAGCTTTAGGTTTTCGACGCGTTCATTATCAAAATCTGTCTGGTCATTAACGACTTTTTCCATCATACGTAATTCTTCTGCTTGCTGTGTCAGAGTGATCTTGTCAATCGAGGTAGGAGTAATGGTGTTAATGGTCGTTTTTGTATGTGCTGAACCCTGATTTTTTTCACCAATGGTATTGTTCGAATCAGCTTTGCTGTTATCGGTTTTATTGCCTGATAACGGTGTCTTCGTAATGCCTGTAATTTCGGCAACCATGCTACTCTCCTCTACTTTCTACGTTAATTTATCGGCCTTTTTAGCAAATTCTTTATCGATACCCGTAGCAATTGAGATTTAGACCTGACTGCACGCTCTATTGATTCCATGGCGGCGTTAAAATATTTTGTAATATACCCGTAACGATTGAGATTTAGGTCGTGTGTACGCCCGATTTACCCCATGACTGCGTTGAAATTCTTTGCAATAGAACGACTATTACGCGTCATTTTGCCTGGCCATGAAATCAATATGACGCACATTCCGACCTAAATTCCAAACGCTATAGGTATATATTCCAGTGTTCATTTTGTATGACTTGGGTCACATTTGTACATTGACGGTACCGGGTTTTGTGACAACACCTTGAATAATACGTTTTGATTGGCTATTTCGCACGGAGACTAATTCACCCCGCACGGCATCTTTTAGTGCTTCACCTTTCCCTTTGACTTTCAATGTGCCAATAGAGACCTCTATAGTGACTTTTTCTCCACGACGGACGAGAAATGCAGCCTTGACTCGTTTGGGGGTGATAGCATGTCCGGCGGAAAGATTTTGAGTGAGAATCTTACCGATCACTGATTCTGCTTTTGTGAAATAGCCACTGCGTAGCTGGCTGAGTTCTTGACGTACGGAGATGATATCTGTTGTAGAAATTTCATTGCCACGGAGCAGTGGCTGCGCGGCAGCAATAACTTCTGCGAATATTTTAATTTGTGCGGGTATATAAACGGTCCAGGGTTTTGGGTCTGTACAACGTAAGCCCACTGTCAATTTTCCTTGCAATTTTGCGCCTGCTGCGAGAAAGGCCGTGGGTGGTTTTTGACATGCGGTAAGTTTTAGACGGCGATCAATACGGCCCACGCTGATTTCGATATCCTGCTCGGCACGTTTTGCCGTCTGAATTTGTAAAAATGCCCGTACCGTTTGGCGGAGAGTTTCCGTGGATTGATTGCTTGCAGCAATGGGGGATATTAAGAGCAGGAATCCGCTGACTAGACAAGTATTTACCCACATGCCGAACGGGTATGTGGTGGTGTGGGTTTTTTTAACAGGCTGGACCATGACCTTTCCTGCAATAAATGGCCGTTTTCTGGCCGGTTTTGGTCGGGTTATTTATGCACATATTTTTATGCCGCGTAGTGTGTATTTTCTGTCTGTGTACCCTATCGTCAAAAAACTGGCCGACTTTAGACTTTATTTCGTAAATTATTGAAATTTCTGTCAATTGATTTTTTGACGCTGTGTTGATGCGGTTTTTCTCCTCGTTTCATGATTAAAAATTTCTCGCCAAAGTGTCTTGCTGATTGAGCAATACCTGTGCCAATACAGGGAGGATATTTCTGTACTGGGGTCTTCAGAAAGCACAAATGCTTGTCGATAAGTGGGCATCTTGGCATTTTCGGAAAAAATCTAATGCAGGAGCATTCTTAATGGCTGGAATCCTTGACGGTGTTGACCAACGAACGCAGTTGGTGGGCGAAAACCGCCTGGAGTTGTTGTTATTCCGTTTAAAAGGTCCACAAATGTACGGGATCAACGTGTTCAAGGTACAGGAAGTGATTCGATGTCCGGCACTGACACATATGCCAAATTCCAACAGGGTCGTAAAAGGTATTGCCAATATGCGCGGCCGCACTATTCCTGTGATTGATTTGAGCCTTGCGTTGAAAGGCCCAGCGACCCCAGAGACCGAAGAGACCTTCGTTATTATTGCGGACTACAATCGTACGACTCAGGGGTTTTTAGTCGATAGCGTTGAGCGTATTGTCAATATGAACTGGGAAGAAATTTTGGCACCACCGAAAGGGTCGGGTGTCAACAGTTATATGACGGCAGTGACGCGTGTTGATGAAAAGCTGGTTGAAATTATTGATGTCGAGAAGGTTTTATCGGAGGTGGTTGGCGTTACCGAAAAAATTTCTGATAAAATCATCGACGAGAATTGCATAGAGGCAGGTGCGAATATTCTAGTAGCAGATGATTCCAGTGTCGCCAGAAAACAAATTAAACGCACACTGGATCAGTTGGGCATAGACTCCACATTGGTAAAAGATGGACAGGAAGCCCTGAATGTTTTATTGGACTGGGCAGATAAAGACCCGGATATTGCCAAGCATCTGACAATGGTTATTTCTGATGTTGAAATGCCAAACATGGATGGTTACACGTTGACGACAGAAATTCGTAAAGAACCGCGATTAAAAGATCTTTTTGTCATCTTACACACATCATTAAGTGGTGTATTTAATCAAAGCATGGTTGAAAAAGTCGGTGCTAATAAATTTATTGCTAAATTTGATGCTGATGAATTAGCGAGCGCAGTATTGGAAGCCATTACAAAACAAAATGAAAAACAAGATGAAAAACAAGATGAAATTTAATTTTGAAACGGCGTTTTCCTTTGGAAAAAATAACCAATGAGAACGATGGGTGACTAGCACAATAACAACAGAGGATTATCAATTTTTCAGGAAATTTTTGGAAGATGCCTGTGGTATTGTACTGGGTGATAATAAGCAATATTTAGTGACTAGTCGGTTGACGAAGCTTATTTCTGATAATGAGATAAATTCATTCAGTATGTTGATGAAACGAATGAAAGTTGATGAGAAGTTACGTAATCATATTATGGATGCGATGACGACCAATGAAACATCCTGGTTTCGGGATGTATATCCTTTCGATATCCTCAAAGAAAAATTACTGCCTGAGTTGATAAAAACACAACCACGGACAATACGTATTTGGTCTGCTGCGTGTTCAACGGGTCAGGAGCCTTATTCGCTGAGTATGATGGTACAGGAATATTTACAATCCAAGCCTGGCCGTTTATCAACGGATACAGTGCAGATTATTGGCACTGATATTTCCCCTTCTGTTTTAGCTGTTGCAAAATCAGCCGTGTATGAGGGTGTTGCGGTTTCTCGTGGTTTACCGGAGGAAAGAAAGGCCCGATTTTTTCGGGAAACCAGCGGAGGCTGGGAAGTCAGTGTGGATATTAAGAAACGCGTAAGTTTTCGTGAATTGAATCTCATGCAAAGTTATACATTGCTTGGCCGTTTCGACATTATTTATTGTCGAAATGTGTTGATCTATTTTTCTACAGAATTGAAATGCGACATTCTGGCACGTATGGCAAAGTGTCTCAATCCCGGTGGGTTTTTAGTGCTGGGTGGCTCGGAGTCTATCATCAATTATTCCAATGAGTTTGATCTGATTCGCTGGCGTAACGGCGTCATTTACCAATTAAAATCCTGATTTTAAAATGGTAGAGTTCCTGATAGGTAGGGTATAGCCGTCACCCTCATATAATTTGGTGGAACCGCTGCGCTTGTTCCACCCTACAGATTTTACTCTGTGTCGAATAAAACGGAACAAAAAGTCGATAAATGCCCCAATTCCCTCTATCATCAATTATTCCAATGAGTTTGATCTGATTCGCTGGCGTAACGGCGTCATTTACCAATTAAAATCCTGATTTTAAAATGGTAGAGGGCATTCCTGATAGGTAGGGTATAGCCGTCACCCTCATACAATTTGGAGGAACCGCTGCGCTTGTTCCACCCTACAGATTTTACTCTGTCCTGGGTAGGGTGGAACAAGCGCAGCGGTTCCACCACCATAACTTTGCATACACCTTACCAAAATATCCATATGGGTGATTTTGCCGCCAATCGGTGCCACATTGCCGCTTTTTAATCTAAAACGATTTAGAAATTCTTCCCCCAAAGCGCGTAACTCTTTGTAATTTAATTGAAAAAATATTATGGCACGCGCTTTGCTCTGTTCTTGGTGAGCATCAATAAACCACAGCGGAGTAACACATGCAGTTCGGTTTGGATAAGTTCTTTGGTATCAGCCAGCAGGCGTTGAAGATTCATTCACGTCGTGCAGAAGTGCTGGCAGGAAATCTGGCCAATGCAGATACTCCTGGATACAAAGCGCGCGACATTGATTTTAAAGCGGCATTGCAACAGCTTAAAAGTGGTATGGGTGATGTCACACTGCGTACAACCAATCCGAATCACATCAATTCCGCAGGTACATCGCCAGGCCGTATCGATGATGTGTTGGGCGAAATGAAATATCGCATACCGAGCCAACCATCACTGGATGGTAATACGGTTGACTCACTAAAAGAGAAAGCTGCATTTATGGAAAATGCATTGTTGTATCAAACAAATCTGCAATTTCTGGGCGGCAAGATCAAGCATTTAAAATCGGCCCTGAAAGGCGAATGATTATTTAACGCAACTTGTTCATTACGCCATATTTGACATAACGAAAGGTTAAAAAATGTCTCTGTTTAATATTCTTGAGATTGCAGGTTCGGGTATGAGCGCACAGGCACTGCGTTTGAACACCACGGCCAGCAATCTAGCCAATGCGGAAAGTGTCAGCAGTAACAGTGCGGAAGTTTATCGGGCACGTCAGCCGGTATTTTCAGCCGTGATGAAGGCATTGGGTGAGTCGCCCGCAGGCGTTGGTGTGCAGGTTAATGGTATTGTGGAAAGCCAAGCACCTGTGCGCAAACAATATGAGCCGGGGCATCCCATGGCAAATGGTGATGGTTATATTTTTCTGCCCAATGTCAGCATGGTGGAAGAAATGGCCAATATGATTTCCGCCTCACGTTCGTACCAAACTAATTCTGAAGTGGCAAAAACAACGAAGCA
>QIGJ01000379.1 GCA_003229995.1 Gammaproteobacteria bacterium
CTTTCCCGTCAAATCAAAGCACTCAAAAAACATGTAAATTCAAAAATCTGCCACACCAATGAAACATGGATCTGCAAGGGACAAATACGCACCCCCATGAAAAAACATGAGAAAAAAGGGGGCGATCTTTTTTTCTATTGTTTGCCACAGTGCACCATTTCAGCATCGACCGTCCTGATTCACAAAAAAATCTTCAAAGAAATCGGTTATTTTGATGTCACCCTACCCGTCTGTGAAGACTACGATTTCTGGCTCAGAATATCTGCACGTTATCCGGTGCTTTACATTGATGAAGCCTTAAGCAAAAAATACGGAGGACACGCGGATCAACTCTCGACCTCATATTGGGGAATGGATCGATTCCGCATCCAAGCCCTCGACAAACTACTAAAAACAGACAAACTGGATGGGGCAAAGCGCGCCGCAGTACAGACGATCCTGAGCAAGAAGTGTAAAACACTGATTAAAGGCGCCATAAAACACCAAAATAAAAAAATGAAAACCTACGGGGAAGCCCTCATGGAATATCACCGTCTCTGAGTCAGCAAAAAGAAATCTCTTGACACACCTTTGGATCAAAAAAGAGAAAATCTTAAATTCAATTTAAAAGTACGATAGATGTTAATTTTTGGTAAAGCTCAAGAGGCGTCTTAGAATAGGGCTTGCTAAATAAGCTCTAAGTTGATGATTTTAAAAAGATTTATTATGTTGGATCATGTCTCAAGTGCAAGGGAAAAAACCATAAACCTCTGAAAAGCGTGCACACGGAGTTCACATGTATCGTAAAATCGACCCGAATCAGTGAACATTGATAGACTTTGATCTGCCCTTTGGTGGGAAACTACGGAGTGATAACCGGTGGGTGATTCTCTCGCAACAGATCCCCTGGGACGAGGTTGAAGTTGAATACATCGTTCATTTTTTAAAAGACGACATGGGTTGCCCCTGCGAAGTCGTCAAGAATAGCCTTTGGCGCATTGATTCTTAAAGAACGACTCGGAGTCGTCGACCGGGAACTGGTCGAACAGATCGCTGAGAACCCCTACCTTCAGTACTTCCTCGGACTGTCGGTCTATCAGACAGTGCGCCCTTTCATCACTCCATGTTGACACGTTCCGAGAGAAAATTTTACATTAAAGTCATTAGGATGGTTTTCTAGGAATTACAAACCCTCAAGGGCTCTACTGCGTAACATCAGTTAGGATGAATGAAATGGATCAATGGCTTCTTGATATCATTGAGGAAATTCAAACCAGCACTGATTTTTCTGATATCAAGTGCATATTAATAAAAATAAGAGAGTCCCTGGGGTTTAGTAATATCTCTTATGTACTCAAATCTCCTGATACCTTTACTCTATGCTCAACGATTTTTGTGGGCGACTATCCTCACTGAGTGGATCAAGCATTACGGTGAACAGGGTTATGCCAACATCGACCCTGTTGCATTGCATTGCTTGAATTCGGAGATTCCCTACCATTGGAGAAATTTCAATGAGCATACGAAAGGAATTGTGCATCAGTTTTTTGGTGAAGCTGAAGAATTCAAATTATTCGATGGGATAAGCATAGGCTCGCCTCATTTTGATGGAAAAACAGACCTCATCAGTTTGGCTTCAGATAAAAGGCTCGTCAAAAATTCTGCACAGCAACGCCACGCAATTATTTACCTGAATACCTTAAAATCTTTTATACACGAGCGGATCAACCAGCTGATGCAGCAACCTCAAAATAGCGCTTTAAATATCCAGCTTACCGAGCGAGAGAAAACTTGTTTGGTCTGGGTGGCAGAGGGTAAAACTGCGCATGATATTGGGGTAATTTTACGCATTTCTGAAGCAACAGTAGTGTTCCACATAAAAAACTCTATCCAGAAACTGGACGTTACAAATCGCAGTCAGGCTATCGCAAAAGCTGTTTTGTTTGGCTATATCTCACCGCAATTCCCCGGAAAATCAGTGCCTACCTATCATTTTTGATAGTTATATTCTTTCTCCGAAATCATTATGATCGTTTCACAGTGAAGGTATGCCACTGTTGTGCTTGGCTGTAATTTTATGAGGAGGGCGGGATGATAACCCTACGCAGGGCGAAAGATAGAGGGCGGTTACAAATTGATTGGTTGGATAGCCATCATACTTTTTCTTTTGCAAATTATTACGACCCCGAACAACTGGGGTTTTCAAAATTACGTGTAATCAATGATGATCGCGTCATTCCCGGTGGAGGTTTCTCGACGCATTCCCATCAAGATATGGAAATCATCACATGCGTGTTAAGTGGAAAACTTGCACATGAAGACAGTATGGGAAATGCCTCTATTATTTCCCCTGGGGATGCGCAAAAAATGAGCGCAGGAAAAGGCATTACTCACAGCGAATTTAATGCATCAAAAGAAACCCCTGTACATTTCCTGCAAATCTGGATACAACCCAACAAATTGGGTGTGGATCCCAGTTATGAACAAAAACATATTCCGATTGAAAAGAAGCAGGGAGTCTTAAAATTACTCGCTTCCTCTGATGGTGCAGAAGATTCCATCTCCATCCATCAGGACGCGCGAGTTTATGTCTCTGTTTTGGACTCGGCGCAACAAATTGATTATGCCATCAGTCCTACCCGTAAAATTTATCTACACGTGGCAATGGGCAACATAATGCTCAATGACATCAGTTTAGGTGGAGGAGATGGTGCCAGGGTCGTTGATGAAAAACGAATAACCTTAAATGGATCTGATCATGCGGAAATATTTTTATTTGATCTGCCGTGAAAAACAAAATTCTAAAAGGAGAATACTATGTCTAAATTACAACTTCTTAATCCAGAGAACTGTACGGTCATTTTTATCGACCATCAACCGCAGATGTCCTTTGGTGTCGCTTCCATAGACCGTCATCTCTTAATGAATAATGTGCTTGGTTTGGCCAAGGCTGCGAAAGTATTCGACGTTCCTACGATCTTGACAACTGTTGAAACTGAAAGCTTCAGTGGTCAAATGTGGCCGCAGTTGTTAGATATTTTCCCGACTCATGAACCCGTTGAACGGACTTCAATGAATTCATGGGAAGACAGCAATTTTGTGGCGCAAGTAGAAAAAACTGGCCGCAAAAAGTTGGTGATTGCCGCTTTATGGACTGAAGTGTGTCTAGCCTTTCCTGCATTAGAGGCAATGGAAGCGGGTTATGAAGTATATGCGGTCGTTGATGCATCAGGCGGAACTTCTCCTGTTGCGCACGATATGGCAATACAACGAATCACTCAGGCAGGTGCTGTGCCGGTGACGTGGCAGCAGGTGTTGCTTGAATTTCAACGTGACTGGGCACGAAAAGACACTTATGACGCCGTTCTTGAAATTGTAAAAGAACATAGTGGTGCCTATGGCATGGGTGTTGAGTATGCGTACACCATGGTTCATGGACAACCTGCAAGCCGCAAAAAAAAAGGATAACGCAAAAATTCAACAAAAACCTGTAAACAGGTTTTTGTTGTCAATGACAGACAACGAAAGCGTCATTGACAGCGGGAAGGTGAAATATGACTACCGATCTAAATAATGGTACTGAAAAATATGCGGACATGATTTTATACAATGGTCGCATTGCAACGATGGATAAAAAAAATCCCTTTGTCTCTGCACTTGCAATCAAAGATGATAAATTCATGAGCATTGGTTCCGAAAAGGAGGTAATGCGTTATCGAAATAGTGGTACTCAGGTGATTGATCTGGCGCAACGTGTGGTAATTCCGGGGCTTAATGATTCACATACCCATTTGATTCGGGGCGGACTTAATTACAATCTGGAGTTGCGTTGGGATGGTGTGCCATCACTTGCCGATGGTTTACGCATGTTACAGGAGCAGGCGAGACGAACACCCAATGGTCAGTGGGTACGTGTCATCGGCGGGTGGTCGGAATTTCAGTTCGCTGAGCGTCGTATGCCGACCTTAGCTGAAATTAATGCTGCATCACCGGATACTCCAGTGATGGTATTACACTTGTATGCACGGGCCATCCTTAATCGGGCCGCTTTGCGTGTATTGGGTTATTCGAAAGAAACACCGAATCCACCCGGCGGTGAAATTCAGCGCGATAAGGCGGGTCATCCCACTGGTCTGCTGATCGCCAGGCCTAATGCATTTATTCTTTACTCAACGCTAGCCATGGCACCTAAACTTCCCATCGAACAGCAACTAAATTCTACGCGACAGTTCATGCGAGAACTCAATCGTCTGGCTATTACCAGCGTGATTGACGCGGGAGGCGGTTTCCAAAACTTTCCCGATGATTATGAGGTTATCGATCAGTTGCATCGCAATAAGCAATTAACGGTAAGAATTGCTTACAACTTGTTTACGCAACAACCCGGCCAGGAGATGGCAGATTTCAACAAATGGACAAAGATGACCATGCCTGGTCAAGGCGACGATTTTTATCGCATGAATGGTGCGGGAGAAATGCTGGCGTTCTCTGCGGTGGATTTTGAAGATTTTCTGGAACCACGCCCGGATCTTCCCGATTCAATGGAATCCGATCTCAAAGAAGTTGTGACCTTACTGGCACAAAACCGTTGGCCATTCCGTATTCATTCCACCTACGATGAATCGATAACACGCGTGCTCAACGTTTACGAGGAAGTGAATAAAGAAGTACCGTTTGATGGTTTGCACTGGATTATTGATCACGCCGAAACCATCTCCGTTCGGAATATCGAACGCATTAAGGCGCTTGGTGGTGGTATCGCCATCCAACATCGCATGGCCTATCAGGGCGAATATTTTGTTAATCGCTATGGTGCAGATAAGGCACAGCAAACACCACCCATAATAAAGATGTTAGAAATGGACGTTCCCGTTGGGGCAGGAACTGATGCTACGCGTGTTGCAAGCTACAACCCATTTGTTGCACTCTATTGGCTGGTGTCGGGAAAAACAGTGGGTGGGCTGCGTTTGTATCAACAGGAAAACTGCCTTGACCGAATGGAAGCATTGCGTTTATGGACAGTGGGAAGCAGTTGGTTTTCGGGTGAAGAAGAAAAAAAAGGAAAGATCACGGTTGGACAGCTTGCGGATCTGGCGGTACTGTCTGATGACTATTTTTCCATTCCTGACGAGCAGATCAAGGCATTGGAATCCGTGCTGACAATTGTTGGTGGTAAAATTGTGTACGGTGTAGAAGATTTTAGGAAATTGGCTCCTGCACCACTACCGGTTAGTCCAGACTGGTCTCCCGTAGCAAGCTACGGTGGGTATTCACAATTCTCAAGGGCCGTGAATGTCATGCCCCATTCGAGTTGTCGCTCACACTTGCACAGTCATTCACAACCTTCGGCACAGAAAAACAGTAGAGACGCTATACGAGACCCCTTTGGCTGGGACAGAGGTTGTTTGTGTTTTGTGTTTTAAAAACATTATTTCTTCCCATAATGATGATTGCTGCAATCAGTGGTCTGGTTGGATGCATATCACCAATTGCGCTGGATCGTGCCGTAATCGAATACGACAGAACGCACGCAAAAATTCAGGAAAAGCTTTTGTTGTTAAATATTGCCCGTGCAAAGAACCATAACCCTATCCATTTTACTGCAGTACCTAATGTGGCGGCGACCTTTGACTTTCGCATAAGTGCTAATTTGACACGGAAACCGTTCAGTAGTGGCGTCAGCGGCGTGACTCTGGGGGCCAGTATTGCTGAGAATCCAACGATCAATATTGTCCCGATTCAGGGGGAAGCATTTACCAGGCGACTGTTAACCCCAATGGATGAAAGCAAGTTTGAATTTATGGCCCATCAGAATGTTGATATCGGCATTTTACTTCGTTTAATGGTTCGCGCGATCTTAGTTGAAAATAAAGGTATGCGAACTGTTTTTCATAATGATGCCCGTCATCCCAAAGAGTTTCGACAATTTCGGCGTGCAATTCTTCATTTAGCCGCACTGAAATATGCAGGAATACTCGACGTGGGGACAATTAATTATGACCAGCAATGGAGTAGTTTTGATAAAAGTGATCCTTCGATAGAGACACTGCTAAAAACGGCTGAACGAGGTTACCGCTGGACAATAGATGGGCAGAAGAAAACTGTTAGTAAAACCGTACGTGGGCGTATGCTGATTGCTAATTATGATCCAGCCACACTTTCAAATGACGAACGTCGCCAGTTAGACGAAAAGGCCCGACAGTACCCGAATAATTTTATCCTTGTGGACATTAGGCAAGGCTACCCTGGTGGAGAATTTCCGATACAGGCATGGATAAAACTCAGAAGCTTTAATGCGGTGATAGAGTTTATTGCAAACAGCATGCACAGCTATCCCGAATTTCAGGTAGAAAAAGATCCGCGGAGTGGATCAATTTCGTCCAACCCTGTTAAGACATTGGAAATTCTGGAATCATCCAATCAACCCAAAAATATCAATCTTTTTGTGAAATATCAATCTTCCTATTATTGGTTAGCGAAGGGTAATAATCGCCAAAGCCCCAATACAAATTGGAACAAAGAAGGTTTCAAATTACTTTATCACCTGTACCAAATGACGGTTATGGATGTAACACATGCCCCGGTTTTACCCATCAGCATTGCAAAATAGCCGAATAAAATAAGGACGCAAACGTAAATATGGATCAGATTAAAAAACCGATTGCTCCTGAAACATTGGAACAGGGTACACAATCTCCCAGAAACGAATCGCCTTGGGCACCGTTTCAACACAGAGCTTTTCGATTCATCTGGATCGCAACCGTTGTCTCAAATATGGGCACATGGATGCATGATGTGGGTGCGGCATGGCTGATGACAACCCTCACCTCGGATCCATTCATGGTAGCGATGATTCAGGCTGCAACGGCATTTCCCATATTTCTATTTGCTTTGCCCGCAGGTGCCCTGGCGGATATTGTTGATCGCAGACGCTACTTGCTCGTTGTGCAATTGCTGATGGCAATAACGACGATATTGCTTACGCTCGTAACGTGGATGGGCATGATCACTCCCGAGATTCTAATTACATTTACTTTTATGCTTGGCTGCGGCGCGGCTTTTAATGCCCCTGCCTGGCAGGCAATAACACCTGAATTGGTGCCACAAAAACAGCTAACAGCTGCGGTGGCGCTTAACAGCATCGGCATCAATGTGTCGCGCGCGATTGGCCCGGCACTGGGCGGCGTGTTAATCGTGTTGCATGGGCCAGTTTTAGCCTTTGCCCTGAACGCACTGACTTTTGTTGGCATTATATGGGTGCTGTTGCGTTGGCGAAATGAGCATGTCGCAAGGACATTGCCTACAGAACGTTTTTTTAATGCATTACGCACAGGTTTACGTTATGCACGCCATTCCCAGCCTATCCATGTTGTGGCAATACGGGCGATGGCATTTTTTATTTCTGCCAGCGCCATCTGGGCGCTGCTACCACTGTTGGCACGGAACGTATTGAACCAGGAAGCCGGTGGGTTTGGCCTGTTGTTGGGTGCCGTTGGGTTGGGAGCTGTTATCGGTGCCACCCAGTTGCCTCGGCTCAGGAAACGACTGAGTAGTGACCGCTTGGTGATGGCGGCCAGTGCCATGATTTCAGTTTGTGCTTTTGGCCTGGCATTCACACAATATTTTTTACTTGCGATTGCTCTTATGTTTTTAACCGGAATGGCCTGGATTATGGTGCTGTCTACACTGAATGTTGCCGCACAAAAGGCTGCGCCGAGTTGGGTGAGGGCGCGAGTGCTGTCAGTTTATTTGGTTGTATTTTTTGGAAGTATGGCATTTGGCAGTGCAATGTGGGGACAGCTTGCTAAGCTGTTAAGTATCTCAGATGCTTTACTGATTGCTGCGCTTACTCAACTTCTAGGTATTGTTGTGACAGTAGGGTTCCACCTGCAAAAGGGTGAAGAAGTTGACAACGCACCGTCTGGTCATTGGCCTGCGCCCGTAGTGGAGGGAGAACCCGAGTTGGATCAGGGCCCAGTATTAATCACCATCGAATACCACATTAAACCGGAAAAAAGAGAACAGTTTGTGGCATTGATGCAGGAAATGCATCGTGCACGTCAACGCGACGGTGCATTTTTTTGGTCTATGTTTTCAGATGTGGCGAACCCGAACCGGGTTGTTGAAACATTTATGACTGAATCCTGGCTGGAGCATCTGCGTCAACACGAGCGCTCTACCAATGCCGATTATATTTTGCAGAAAAGTATCAGTGATATTTGTTCCACAACGCAGCCACCCGTTGTGGAACATTATGTTGCACTTCGTTAATTCCTGAAAACAGAAATTGATAACCAGGCCACCCTAAACTCATCACTCGGCAGAGCACAAACGCAGATAGGAAAGGTTAAAATGAAAATTGTAATTGGAATTATACTTGCCTTCACCATCGGTACGATTTGCCGATTGTTCGGAATACCAGTGCCTGCACCACCCGTTATTGTTGGTGCGCTGCTCGTTGTGGCGATGACGGTTGGATACATCCTGGCAGACCGGTTTAGCGGCCAGCGCTCTAACAAACACAGCGAGCATTGTGGTGGCCCGACCGGTGGATCATATGGAGATGAGAGGTAAAAAATGATAGAAGCAATCATTGGTGTTTTTTTGGGGTTAGGAATTGGTGCTGCATGTCGATGGTTCGATATTCCACTTCCCGCTCCACCGAAACTTGTCGGTGCCCTGTTGGTTGTTGCGATGACAGCGGGCTTCGTTGGAACCGATTTGTTTCTGCATTACCTGAGCCCGTGAGTTTAAGAGAATGGGTAGCCCTCCCCTACAATAGAAGGCAAGGTTGGTCAGGGGAAACCCAAGAAATAGAGACATAAAAAACAAGATATCTTATTCGAATGTAGTTAATATTAGAAAAAACCTTGGAGTATAAAGAGGGCAGTTACACAAAATCCTTTACAGGGCCGCCTTCGCGGGAATGACGGCTTTCAAATAACTGCGACATGAATCTCCGTCAAGCAGTCCTCAGTAGGCCGCCGTCACGATAAGCCCAATGATATTTCGGTCGTAGTCGTAAATCGCGATATTGGAATCATTCTGCTGATAGAGATATTGCGCCGAGATTTGTGTGTGCTCTGTCATGGGATGTGAAAGCACGGCGACAAACAGCAGATCATCATCTTTTCGCTTGGAGAAGGTCGTCCCACCCACCCGCGTCGGCTGGCTGTTTGCATTACTGTAATCACGTCGGGTTGCACTGGCTTCTAAAGACAAACCCCAGTGCTGCCAAGACGGAAACACAAGCCCTAACTTAATTTCATGACCATCGTAGGTCCAATCATCTTGGGTGGGACTGCTTCCGGCATCTTCTTTTTCAAAGCGGTAACCCGCGTACATCTTTCCTTTTTCACCAAACAAATGTGAGTGTGTGACACCCAGTTGGTGGGTATCTACATCACGCTCATTGTTAGAGTCAAACCGTTTAACGTTATCAAAATCCTTCATGCCGTAGCGGTAATCGATTTCGGTGAAATGCAAGTCTGAATGCCTCAAAAGCAGTTTGGGGCCAATACTGTGTCCGGTCATATAACCTTCATAATCAAGGGCGGCGTATTGAAATGTGTAGAGCAAGCCCACCTCATTCATGCCGAACTGACGGTAGCCACCTAGAGAGAGGTTATGAT
>QIGJ01000104.1 GCA_003229995.1 Gammaproteobacteria bacterium
CTCAATCAATTTGTCCGCATCATAAGCTTTATCCATCAACGCGTAGGTTGCTTTTACGCCTTCAATTAAAACATAGGCCTGCGTAATGTCGACGGCTTGTCCTCCGGTTAAAATGAAATCCAAAGGATTCCCCAGCGCATCAACCATAACATGAATTTTTGTCGTAAAACCCCCTTTTGAACGCCCCAAAGCTTGATCTTGAGGGGGTTCTAAATGGCCTTGAGGTGCCCCAGCCGCACAGGCATGCGCACAAACAATTGTGCCATCTATCATAATGCTTTCCATATCAGGATCGTTAGAGAAATGTTCATGCATATTAGACCAAACATCGTTATCTCCCCATCTCACAAAACGTTTATAAACACGGTTCCACTCGCCTCTACATTCCGGCAACAATCGCCATTGAGCGCCACTACGCAGCATCCAAAGAACGGCATCGACAAATTGACGGCAATTATCCACTGTTCCGATGTAAACCGACTTCTCCTGCCGTAAAAAGGTTAGCACTTTATCCCAGGCAGCGTCTGACATGTTTGCGTTGCTCATCATCATTCCTTTGAAAAAAGGAGTTTATGGCGAAAAAATCAGCAAATGTCAACAGAGCCTAGGACACCCACAATAATTTCGGATATTTCCTACTTATTTTGGGTGTCCTCGAATTTCTGAGGTTTAATAAAAAATAAAACCGACCCAAATCCATCGCACCGTAGTTAATCAACGTATTAAAACTGCTATATTTTTTACACTGAAGCCCCTCCTTTGCTCGCCATTAGCCGTTACTCCAGATTTTCGAAACCATTCCACAGTATCAGAATATAGGATCTATTTTATTCTTGTGATTAAATTATTGTGGGTGCCCCAGTATTACAGTATTATTTTTCCCAGTATCATTTTATTCATGATAAAAAACTTGGCGGGGTTGCTCATACTGGAAGTAATTCAATGATAAATGCCCAGCTATTTTAAGGGTGAAAAACTATGTTTAATATTAATGAGACAATGCTAATTTACTGGGATAGAAAAAATGAATCAAAAGCAACTGTTTTTAATATCACACAAATTGAAACAGAATTGGAAATGGTGTTGCCTGCACCGTATGTAGAATTTATCACTCAATTTGGATTTGTAATTTTTGCAAGATATAACGATACTTTTGATTATTCAATAATATTTTCTGATCGAAATGAAATACACCAAGGAGATATTTCATATCTAGAAGGGCTAGATCATCTAGTGGTAGGCTATCGCAATTTAACTATTGATAGTGTTGAGGACGGCTTACCAGCGTTTCCTAAAAATTATCTTCCTATTGGTAATGATGCAGAACAAGGACAAATTTTACTAAAAATGGATGGTGAGGATATTGGCAGTGTCTGGTACTGGCCTTATAACGAATGGGCTTGGGGAACAGAAACTAACACTTGGTTAGGTTTCGTTGCTAAAGATTTTTATGAGTTTATTAACAAGCTACGTCCCTATGAATAACTATAAAAAACTCTAGGACACCCAAAATAAGTCAGAAATATTCGAGATTATTGTGGGTGTCCCCGAATTTCTTCTAATTTCTTCTTAGGCAGGGCATCTGACAACTTCATACCACTATTCATCGCCATTTTAAACTCCACGTCTTTCGGAAACCAATGTTTAACTGCCAAACCTTTATCTAATAAATAAGATTTTCTTCTTATTTTATCAGGAAAATCTTCTAACCATGCGAGCTCTTTATCGCGTTTAATTAACCAAGGGGAATATTTCATAATCAAATCTCCACGACAATTTTTAGCTCACCCATAGCAATATACCCATGGCGTTTGAGATTTAGGTTTAAGTGTGCGTCCTATTTGTTTCATGGCAAGGCGAAATGACGCGTAATAGTCGCTCTATTGCACAAATAGGGCGTGCAATTAGACCTAAATCTCAATCGCCATGGGTATATAGTTCCGGTATTTATTATAATACTCCACAACGATCAAGAATTTGATCAGTATGCAACTCCGAGTATAATCACAAAAATTTACATCACGTCATGGTAATACTACGATTAATTTATTCATGCTACCATGGCTGTTTCGTGAAACAACCCTTGGGAAGCGATGCTTGTTCGTCTATGCTTTGGGTGGAAATCATAAGCAATAAGGAAATAACTTATGCAACGACTGAATACATTTAATTTTGCCCAGTTGTCCTTGTCCTGGAAGGCGCTGGTGACCGGTGTCATCATCGTACTGGGCAGCGGCTATTTATTCGCTGTGCTCAATGCCGCTCTGTCTGTGGGCATGAGTCCACAAGCCATTGCTGACCATTACGCGGATAAAAGTCTTTCAACTCTCGAAGCGGCTGCCATTGCTGAACAAGGATTTGCCGAAGAAGCGTTCTCTTTCGATGATGAGGAAGACAATATGTCTGGTATGGCAATGGAAGGCATGGATCACTCCGGAATGGATATGGCGGGCATGGATCATGGCGCAGCGGCCAGTGGTGATGATACCTTGCCAGCCCAGATTCTTGCTCAGGTCTCCCACGTTCATTTGCTCTCATTTGCCCTGCTGTTACTCGCCATGGGAGGACTCATCTGTTTAACTCAGCTTACGGAATGCCTCAAAACAGTTATTGTCTCACTGCTCTTTTTAAGTTTATGGGGCGATATTATCAGCCTCAATCTGGTGCGTTTTGTCTCAGGTAGCTTTTCCTATCTAACTGTCGCCATGGGCACGACGATTGGCCTTTGTTTTGCTTTCATTTCCTTCAGAGTGCTGTGGGAGTTATGGCTAATGAAGTCGGAAAAGACAGCAAACCCATCATCCATATAAAGGAATAATCATGACTTTTACGATCCGTAACCCACTGACCTGCTTTTTCACCCCGATGCTGGCAATTTGTCTCGCCATTGGTATGACTCATAACGTCTACGCTCACAAAGGCCATGCCGGGCCGATGATCACCTTTATGAAAAACAAAGCAGCATTAAAAGAAATGCTGCCCAGTGATGCCAAAATAGTCAAACGCAAGCAGCCATTGAAAGATGAAGCGGTTGCATGGGCGAAAAAAACCTACAACGTTGAGCTGGAGAGCAATATCTACAGTTATTATCTTGCCAGCGACAAACAGAGCAAAGCCATGCTGGGTGCCGCCTACGTAAGCAAAATAAGCTACCGACACGGTGATCTTAAGTTTGCGGTGGGCATCGATGCCAATAAACGCATTACTCAGGTTGCAATTTTGGGTATTAACGAAAAATATGTAGTGGATTTTGATGGTAACGTCGGCACAGGATTGATTGCCGATTATGTTGGGCTTACTGCCAAAGAATTGGTGGCTAAAGCAGACGAATTAGCCTCCTCTGATAAAGCAACACGCGAGTTCGCCACTGCGGTGCGTGATGCGGCGATATTGCTGGAAACATTTATATCTAAAGCCAAATAAATAAAAAATAGTAGGCAACCACTTATTGTGATGCTCTTTCGCCAAACAAATAAATGGCCGCTACGCTTATGGACACTGTTACTGGTGCTGTCGCTGCTGTGCTCTCAGAGCGTGACGTTGCATATCCATAACTTGGATCATGATCATACCTCCGTTGAAACCAGTGATCAGGGTCACTTAGGTAAAATCCATTCCGCTTACGATTTTTCCCATGGCGAGCATCACGATGATGCTGTCTACGACGTCAGTGGCCATTCCGATGGGTTGTTGAAAAACACGTCAAATACTTTGTTTGCATTAGCAATATTTATTCTTCCTTTCGCATTACTGCTGGCTGCTCCTTTGGGGCAAGTGGTTAATCGTGACAGAGAAATCAAGCTTGTTTTTTATGAACGTCACCTCTTTTCCCCACCGTTACGCGCACCACCCGCGCGCTAAACCCTTCTGAGAATCATTGTTGCAACTTCAGCGTCAAGATTTTTTCGTGAGTTGATGTTGCCATGCTTTTTTGTGTGACAGCAGTCTGTCAAATTACGTGTCTCAGAAGCACTTCCTTTATCGGTTTTTTCGATTTCGAATTTTTGTTACATCAACACAAGTAACAAGTATTAAGGAGTTTGTAATGTGGGTATCCTTTTTTATACCAAAACAAATGGGTAAGTGGTCGGTTGTGTTTTGTTTGTTATTACTCAGCCTGATTACGACTACCGGTGTTATTGCCTCTGATCCAGGAAATGACAATCGCACAATTAATTTACATCAAGCCGTTATCAAGACCATGGAGCACAATCCTGACTTGCGGGCCTTTGCTTATCAATTAAAAGCACAGCAAGGGCGAGTGCAGCAAGCGGGATTAGCCCCCAGCCCTGAATTAAACGTCGAACTGGAAGATGTGTTGGGCACCGGCAGTAACAAAGGCGTAGATAGCGCTCAGCTCACCCTCAGTATTGACTGGGTTCTTGAACGCGGAATTCGTCAGCGTTACGTTGATGCCGCACAGGCAGGCTCATCGTTAATTGAGGTTGAAACGGATATCAAACAACGTGATGCGGCGGCTGAAACCGCGCGTCGTTATCTTGTTAGTTTGGCGTATCAAGCGCGCGAGATTAATGCGGATACAACCATTCAACTGGCAGAAGAAACGATTAAGTCGGTAGCCAAACGCGTCACAGCGGGCAAGACACCGGAAGCCGAACTCTCCAGAGCGCAAGCAGAACGGGCGCGCAGAAAGCTGCAACGCGAAGAGATTAGCCATCAGCTGCGATCAGCGAATCGCCGACTGGCCGCTCAATGGGGAGAAATGACGCCTACTTTTATGCGGGTTGAGGGTGACATTACAGCACGGCTAAAAATCACTTCATTTGAAACATTCAAATCACGTTTGCCACAAAATCCTGAATTTGAACGGCTATTGTCAAATCAGCTTTTAAAAAAGGCCGAGTTACAGCTCGCATTGGCTCAAGACAAACCCAGTTGGCGTGTCAATACGGGTATTCGTCATAACAACCGCAGCGATGATCAAGCCTTTGTTGCAAGCATTACCATTCCCTTCGGTCAACGCACGCGCAACCCAGGTCGCATTGCAGAGGCGCGTGCTAATCTGGCTAAAACAAGCCGTGAAGAGCACGCCGCTCGCGTACGTATTGAAACGGCGTTTTACGTAATGTATGAACAGTTGCAATACAGCTTGCATGTCATTGAAACTGTGCGTGATGAAATTATTCCACTGCTTGAAGAGGCGCTCAGCGAAACCCTTCGAGCTTATCACCTTGGACGCTACAGCTACTTAGAACTGCGCAGTGTTCAAACGGAATTGCTGGACGCAAACAATAGATTAATTGAAGCCAGCGTAGAGGCTCATCGCAACATCATTGAAATTGAACGATTGACAGGCGTGCGTATTGTTCAAATAAAAACAAACTCATAGGTCTCAAATGAAAAATATAATGAAAGTATTATCATATCGCATTTGCTTATCGCTACTGTTGGCCGTATTTTTGACGGCGTGCAGTGGCACCCATTCAGAACAATCCGCATCATCCAAAGAGAAGCATGGGGAACACGGGGAAGCGGCTGAAATAGAATACGAAAAAGGCCCGCATCACGGGCGACTGTTCAAAGAAGGTGACTTCGTTCTTGAACTGGCTATTTTCGAGACCGGCGTGCCACCGGAATACCGAGCCTGGGCCACAAAAAAAGGGGAGCCACTCAATCCTGGAGAAATCAATCTCAACATTAAGTTAACTCGTCTGGGTGGCAAAGTTGATGACATTAACTTTGAAGCAATGGGGGATGCGTTACGTGGCGATACGGTTATCGTTGAACCGCACTCGTTTATCGTCACCATTAATGCCACTCATAACGGTGTAACGTACACTTGGCAATACGATAGTTTTGAAGGACGCACAAAAATAGAAACAGCGGTGGCCGAAGCCCTGGAAATTGGCACCTCGATTGCCGGTTCCGTCGTTATGGAGAAAACCGTCCGCGTGTTTGGGGGAATTGTAGCGAACCGCGAGCGACTGCGAAAAATTACCGCCCGTTTTGATGGCACGATTAAATCAGTTTTGGCTTCGCAGGGTGAGCGCGTTCGCAAAGGCCAAAAACTGGCCACCGTCGAAAGTAACGAAAGCCTGCAGCTCGTGACTATTACGTCACCAATTAATGGTGTGATCAGCCAGCGAGATGCAAATACCGGCGAGCAGACAAACGGCCGTCAACTTTTTACCATCATGGATACCGGCTCGGTTTGGGCAGAACTGTCCGTCTTTCCTACTGATTTGGAACGGGTAAAAATGGGCGCACCGGTGATCATTACCGATACGTCCCGTGGTCAGACTGCCAACGGTAAGGTCGCTCGCATTGATGTGATCACAAACAGTAATCAATCTGTAAACGTTCGCGTTGTGCTGGATAACAAAAAGGGACGGTTTCGCCCTGGACAGCACGTTAGTGCAAACATAACGGTGGGAGAGCACGCGGCGGCCTTAGCCGTAAAACGATCCGGCTTACAAGCCTTCAGAGATTTTACGGTGGTGTACGCAAAAATTGGTGAGGAGTACGAAGTTCGAATGCTGGACTTGGGTTTGCAGGCGGGTGAATGGGCCGAGGTATTGGGTGGTTTGGAACCCGGCACCCGTTATGTCAGTGAAAACAGCTACGTTATCAAAGCCGACATTGAAAAGTCCGGCGCAGCTCACGATCATTAAAGGCGACTCATTATGTTAGAAGGAATTATCAAATTTTCACTTGCCCGACGCGGGTTAGTGATGGTGCTTGTTCTCTTAGTCATGGGGCTGGGCGTGTGGAAATTCACCCAACTACCCATTGATGCGGTACCCGACATTACCAATGTTCAAGTGGTTATCAATACCGCCGCTCCCGGTTACACCCCACTGGAAACAGAGCAACGCGTGAGCTTCCCCATAGAAACCGCTATGGCCGGCCTGCCAAAGCTGTCTTATACCCGTTCCTTGTCACGCTACGGTCTGTCGCAAGTGACGGTGGTGTTTGAAGAAGGCACAGATATCTATTTTGCCCGGCAGTTAGTCGGCCAACGCTTGACTACGGCAAAAGGTAATCTGCCTCCTTTGTTAGAACCCACCCTTGGCCCGATTGCCACCGGACTGGGTGAGATTTTTATGTTTACTGTTGATGCCGAGCCGGGAGCCAAAAACAGCGATGGCAGCTTGATCACACCGACGGATCTACGCTCAGCTCACGATTGGATTATTCGCCCACAGTTAATGCGTGTTGCAGGTGTCGCAGAGATCAATCCCATCGGTGGTTTTAAAAAAGAGATTCTGATCGCCCCAGATCCAGCCAAACTATTGGCTCATCAAACAAGCTATGCCGAACTGGTTGAGGCGATACAAAATAATAATAACAACCGTGGGGTAGGCTTCATCGAACACAATGGCGCGCAATGGTTAATGCGCGTGCCGGGTCAGGCCAGTACGCTGGCGGATCTGGAAAATATTGTCATCCGTCAACAGCAAGGTATTCCCCTTCTAATTAAAGATGTCGCCAGTGTAAGCTTAGGTAAAGAATTACGTTCAGGCGCAGCGACTCAAAATGGCCGAGAGGTAGTAATGAGCACGGTTTTTATGTTGATTGGTGAAAACAGTCGCACCGTTGCCAACGATATCGCCATTAAATTAGAAGACATCAAAAGCAGTCTGCCCGACGGGATCACCGTCACCGCCGTTTATAACCGAACCACCTTGGTCGACAAAACGCTGGAGACCGTACAAAAAAACCTATTGGAGGGCGCGCTGCTGGTCATCGTGGTGTTGTTTCTCTTTTTAGGAAATATTCGCGCAGCCATTTTAACCGCAGCGGTGATTCCCATTGCCATGTTAATGACCATCACCGGCATGGTACAAACAAAAACCAGCGCCAATCTTATGAGCCTGGGGGCACTGGACTTTGGTTTGATTATTGATGGTGCGGTAATCATTGTCGAAAACTGCATGCGTCGCCTGAGCGACGCCTATCGTAAAGATGGCTTGTCACTCAAAGAACGCCTGACCATCGTTTTTGAAGCCACTCGCGAAGTGATTCGCCCGGCCCTATTTGGTGTGTTTATTATTACCGCCGTCTATATTCCTATTTTCGCATTGAGTGGCGTAGAAGGAAAAATGTTTCACCCCATGGCGACCACCGTCATCATTGCTTTAGTCAGCGCAATGATTCTTTCCATCACGTTCATTCCGGCGGGTGTGGCGTTGTTGTTTAAAAAACCGATAAAAGAGAAAAAAAACGTCGCGGTTCAAACCGCTCGTATGCTTTACAAACCCGTTTTGTTACTATCTCTAAAACTGCGCTGGGCCGTGGTTGCATTGGCCATTACTCTGGTTGTTTCTTCCGCTTTTTTAGTCCCAAAACTAGGCTCCGAGTTCGTTCCCAACCTGGATGAGGGCGATATCGCCATGCATGCCTTACGCATTCCTGGCACCTCTCTCACCGAGGCCATTCATCTGCAAAAAATATTGGAAGCCGAAATTACAACACTGCCGGAAGTGGAACGAGTCTTTGCCAAAATAGGTACCGCTGAAGTGGCAACGGATGCGGTACCACCAAGCGTTGCAGATAATTTCATTATCCTTAAACCGCGTGATGAGTGGCCCGATCCTGACAAGTCCAAAGCGCAATTTGTGGCCGAACTGGAAGCGTTGGTAACACCAATTCCCGGCAATCGTTATGAATTTTTACAGCCCATTCAGATGCGTTTTAATGAATTGATTTCTGGCGTACGTTCAGAAGTGGCGGTTAAAGTTTTTGGGGATGATTTTGAACAGCTTATCGAATTAGGTCATCAGATAGAAAACGTTATTGCTACTATACCGGGCGCTGCCGATGTGTCTGTTGAACAAACGACCGGTCTGCCGGTAATGACGATTGAACCCAAACGTGAAGCAATGGCACGTTATGGCTTAAGCATTGTTCAGTTACAAGATTTGCTGGCCACGGCATTGGGAGGAACCGTCGCTAACCAATTCTACGAAGGGGACAGACATGCCGATATCGTGGTTCGTTTGCCCGAACACCTGCGCACCGATGTCGATGGATTATCTGACCTGCCTATTATGCTGGCCGATGGTTTGTATGTGCCCTTGAAAGAAGTGGCTGAGCTTAAATTGGTCATGGGTTATAGTCAGGTTTATAGAGAAAATGGCAAGCGCCGTGTTGTTGTCTCCGCCAACGTTCGCGGGCGAGATCTGGGTTCTTTTGTGCAAGACATTCAGCAAGCGGTTAAAGACAATGTTGACGTGCCTGCAAGTTACTGGGTGGAATACGGCGGTACTTATCAAAAACTTCAATCCGCCACTCAACGCCTCTCTATTGTTGTGCCTGTCACATTAGCATTGGTCATTGGCCTGCTCATTATGGCTCTGGGTTCGATCAAAGATGCCGCTATTATTTTTTCTGGTGTGCCTTTAGCGCTCACCGGCGGAATTGTTGCATTGCTATTACGAGATATCCCTTTCTCAATTTCAGCCGCCGTCGGGTTTATTGCGCTATCGGGCATCGCGGTACTGAATGGCCTGGTTATGGTTTCTTTTATTCGAGACCTGCGACTTCACGGCCAGGCACTGCAAGAAGCCATCATTGAAGGGGCCTTAACCCGCTTACGCCCGGTATTAATGACCGCATTAGTCGCGGCACTGGGCTTTGTTCCCATGGCACTCAACACCGGCATTGGTTCGGAAGTACAGCGCCCTCTCGCCACCGTAGTCATTGGCGGAATTATCTCTTCGACTTTGTTAACCCTGGTGGTGTTGCCTGCGCTGTATCGCCTGGTGCATGGGAGAAAGGAGAGCCTATCCATTAAGAATTAAAGTGGATCCAGCCATACTGATGTAGGGGCAAAAGAGTTCGAGAAAAGGCAAAAAGCAAGACCTGACACCCTTGCCGCTGTTTGCTTTTATTTCTAAAACACTAAATTTGACAATTACTCGTTTTCAATTCATTGTGAACGTGGTTTTTGTCATTCGTGCAGGATCAATTATGAAGTCTTTAAAAATGAAGCAATTAGCCGTTAACATCTGCTTGGTTCTCTGTGTCTTTTTTTTTAGCCCAGCGCTACCGGTGTACGCGTTTGAGAATGCAAGCAAGGTATCGACGCGCATTAATAGCTCGGCTCTAACCGCTGAACAGCGAGCCAACTACATACGGGATGCACGTTTGATCCGCCATACTTATGAAACACAATTGTTTACCTTACCCGCCAAAAAATCTGGGCATTATGGGTTACGAATGTACCGTCAGACATTAGACAACAAATACAAAGCGGCGGTATGGTCTGACATGGCGCGAGTGGTGAGTCGACTAAACCAGTTTA
>QIGJ01000266.1 GCA_003229995.1 Gammaproteobacteria bacterium
ATGTTGTCGATACGGCATTTGGGAATTTTCAGATTTTCAATCCAGATGGAGAACTTCTGCTTTTTATAGGCCAACGCGGACAATCAAGCAAGCCAACAAACTATATGCTACCTGCCGGAATAGACGTTGATAAAGAAGGGCGGATTTACATTGCTGATCAATTTTTTCGTAAAATTGACATTTATCGCCCTGTATCCGTAGCACCACTCTCCGATCTACATACAGAAAAATAAACCTGCTATAAATAAAATCTAAATGTCTGGTGGGGCTTAATCAGAGCGCTTTAGCAGAACGGCACAAGCACGGAATGGTTACCGACCGTTATCTGCGGCGATCAACGCTAAGGCATGAACAGGTTCACTCGGCAGAAACGGGGTCGCACGCGCCTGCACCCAATCATCATGACCTGCGCGGTAGTATTGAGACAACGGATGACCACTCTGCCCGGCTGGCATATGTAAGTAGGCATTCCGTTCATCACCGGGCGATACCGCGAATCGTTCTGCTGCGCCGATCAAAGGCCCCAGAGCCTTCGGCATATTGGAATCGCCACTCATCTGATCAGCAGGCATATCCAGCCAACCGGATAAGAATGGCAAGGCACGGCTTAATGGGTGCCGAATAGCTGCTGTATTGCGCTCACCCCAGCTTCGATCTACCAACGAACTGTCATAGGTTTCGTTGAAATAAGCGATATTTTGGTCGACTGCAGCTAACATCAGCCCCTGCCAACTCTCATAGGTTGGGGTCAGAAGATGCAAGGGGCGCTCGTTGAGCAAGTCCCACAGCGGCGCTTCGAACTGCCGACTGATACTCAATTGCACATCCGATCCGTAGCGTTCCTTAACTGGCGACATCAACATCTCGAATACCCGCGCGCGCGCCTCCAGTCGGAAAGCACGTACGAGCCGATAACCGACAGATTCAATCGAAGCTCGTGGAATCCAGCTCTCGACCAGATCGCGGTATTGCTGGCGAGCCGAATCACCTTCGATTGCAGACTCGTTCAGTACGTCAAGCAAAAGACGCTGCCACCGCTGCAAGAAGATAGCACGATCGTCAGTTTGAATTTTCAACATGTCGATAAGCTCGAAGGAAGATTGGGCAAACAAGTTGTTTCGAATCTGCTGGGCACGTGCTCCGAGTGCGTAATCACCCGTCCCAATAATATTCAGCGCAACGCCATCAACAACACGTGCATTGGCTGTCCAGATTCTACCCGATTCCGGATTTACGATGCGCGGATAGTTTTCGGGGGCGACCCAGCCCAGCCATCCCGTTTGTTGACTCCAATCTGCGGGCAAGCGGGCGTCGTACCCATCGCTACGCAACGGAATTTTTCCCGCAATCGTCCAGCCGATGTTGCCGTCAGCGTCACCGCAGACGAAGTTTTGCGGCGGAATGCCCATCGTATTGGCGATATCCAGTGCTTCAGAAACGGTTTCGACCTTCTCAAGCGCTATTTGTCGGATATTAACGGCAAAGGGGTCATGTCCAATCCAGCTTACCGCAATGTCTGCATCCGGGTAACTGCCATCATCAAGCAGTGGCCCCCAAATAGTTTCTCGCACAATCAGTGTTTCTGCACCCGCATTCTTGATCTTAATCGTTTCAGTAAACACGTCAAACTGCCGCGGACCACCCGGGGTCTGATAACTGCCCTCCTCCGATGCTGCCTGCACGATAACCGCATCGCTCCAGTCACCGTAGCTGTTGGTGAAGCTCCAGGCAACTTTACCATTGCTTCCAACAACAATAACCGGCATGCCCGGTAATGTAAGCCCGGTGATATCGGTTTCACCCGGTACAATCAATCGTACTCGATAAAATACATTGGGTACCTTGATCTGCAAATGCATATCGTTTGCGACAATAGCCCGACCGGTCGCCGTAAGGTTACCACTGACCGCCCAATTATTGCTTCCTGGCAACGGGTGTTCTGGATAGTTAAACCGCAAGGTGTTACTCACAGCGAGATGCTTTTTTGATACATCGTAGACCGACGCACTCGGAATTTCGGATGACTGTCGAGCCGTTCCCATCATCGGTGCGTCCCACGACGTTCCTTCCGGAGACATCCATTCAAAAACTTTTTCTGGAATGACGTTGCGTACAATCCCACGACGTACGTCCGCTTTAGCCCGCTCGTCGTTTAAATCCAGGAACATTGAGTATACCGCCAGAATGGAATCTTCGATGCGCCACGGAAGCGGTTCCGTTCTAAGTACAAAATATTCGAAGGGTTTGCTTTTCAGACTTTCGAGACCTGCGTTAGTACCCGCCGTGTAGGCATCAAGTATTGCTTTGTCTTTATCCGACAAAGCTTGCACGACCGCTATTGCACGAGCACGGAAACGGTGAAAGCGATGACGTTTGTCTACATCGAGCGCCATCGCGCCGAACAATTCAGACAATTCACCAGCAGAATTTCGGCGTGACAAATCCATCTGAAAGAAGCGGTCTTGTGCATGTGCGAAACCTGTCGCAAAAGCGACATCGACACGATCGGTACCAGTAATGGTCGGGATACCAGCCTGGTCTCGAACGATAGTGACATCAGCATTAATGCCAACAACTGAAATACTGCCCTCAAGCTGTGGCAGGCTGCGCGTAACCAAGACGTACGCTAATGCGAGTGCCACGATTATCGCTATTCCTAACAACAAAAATAAGCGTCCAACATTTTTTTTCAGCACTTTTTATTACCCATATAACCTGGGTACAGCCGCTAATAATTTTTGTGTATACGCTTCTTGCGGGGCATGACAAATGTTGTGTGTTAAACCCTGCTCTACTATTTTTCCTTCATTCATCACGACCATTCTGTCGCTGACATATTCGACAACACCGATGTCATGGGTAATAAAAAGTAGTGACAGCTGTCGTTCTGTACGCAAGTCTAATAACATTTGCAAAATTTCAGATTGCACAGACACATCAAGCGCACTGGTCACTTCATCGCAAACAATAAATTTGGGATTCAGCACCAACGCACGGGCAATACCAATGCGCTGACGCTGTCCTCCAGAAAACTCATGGGGATAACGCCACAAATGAGATTCCGAAAGCTGTACTCGTATTAACATCTGTCGCGCAAGATCAAGACGGGCTTCCTGGCTTTCACCAATGCCATGTACGGCCATCGGTTCAATCAAGGTGGTCGCAATATTCAACCGAGGGTTCAATGACGACATGGGGTCTTGAAAAATCATTTGCATTTGCGTACGAAAGGGCTGCATTTCACGGCGTTTCAGCGGCACTATATTTGTACCGGAAAAAAAAACTGCCCCGGAGGTAGGCTCGATTAAGCGCAACAATGCTCGACCCAAGGTTGTTTTGCCGCAACCCGATTCGCCCACCAAGGCAACAATTTCACCTTCATTGATGGTCAAATCCACACCATCCACGGCTTTCACATAACTGGCCGTCCGCGCCCACACACCTTTTTTAACGGGAAAATGAACTTTCAAATTTTGTACTGTCAGTATTGGTTTGTTTTCTGAAACGTCTTGCCTGTACTTAATGTCTTCTCCTGCTTCGGCGCGTGCACGAATCATGTTTTCAGGTAACGCCGCCAAAAGTTCCTTAGTATACTCATCCTTGGGTTCTTTCAAAACTTGCTGCAAACTGCCGGCTTCAACAATAATTCCATTACGCATCACCGCAACTTTGTCTGCCATTTTTGCTACGACACCAAAGTCATGGGTAATGAACAAAATACCCATGCCTTTACGCTCTTGAAGTTCTTTCATTAAACGCAAAATTTCTGCTTGTACTGTCACATCCAGTGCGGTTGTAGGCTCATCCGCAATCAAAAGATCAGGCTCACAAACCATCGCCATGGCAATCATCACTCTTTGGCGTTGCCCGCCAGATAAGCGATGAGGATATTCATCTACCCGTTGTTCGGGATCTGGAATTTGCACTTGCGCCAAAGCCTCAATGGCACGTTGCTTCGCGCTGTTGTAATCTAAATTTGGCCAATGTAATTGTAATGCCTCAATAATCTGATCCCCTATCGTATAAACCGGATTCAGCGAGGTCATCGGTTCCTGAAATATCATGGCAATACGGGCACCACGAATGTCACGCCGGGGAGGCTCGGTCAAATTCAGCATATCAACCTGTTCCTGCGTGCCATCGTTATGTCGATAGTCAAACCAGATCTGCCCCTCAGGATGATGACAAATTTCTTTGGAAATAAGTTGAATAATAGAAAGTGCAGTAATCGATTTGCCACTGCCGGACTCCCCAACCAAACAAAACGTCTCACCTTTTTTTATGTTAAATGAAATTCCATCAACAGCCTTAACCACTTCCGCACCTGAATCCAGATAGGTCTTTAGGTTTTTGACGTCGAGTAACATAGTCAGGATTTACGTTTCATATGGGGATCGATCGCATCGCGCATGGACTCGCCAATCAAGTTATAGGCGAATACTGTTAAGAATATGGCTCCTCCCGGAAAAGCCGCCATCCACCAATTAAAAGTAGACGATTGCACCGACTGGTTTAACATCTGCCCCCACGAAGGCTCATCAACCAGCCCTAAACCGAGAAAACTTAACGTCGCTTCTGCAAGAATGGCTGAGGCGACACCAAAACTGGCCGCAACCAGAATCGGCGCCATGCCATTGGGCAGCATATGACGAAATAAAATAGATCGCAATGGCAAGCCACAAACAATCGCCGCCTGCACAAATTCCTGTTGCCGCAAACGCAGAAATTCGGCACGGACATATCGCGCATAACCCGGCCAACTGGTGACGCCAATAATCACCATCATCATATATAGACTGCGATCAAAAAAAGCAACAAAAATAAGTAATAAAAACAACGTCGGCACGGCTTCAAATATTTCGACCAAACGCATGCCGATCATATCTATTATGCCAGAAAAATAACCCATTAAACCACCCAGAATAACCCCAATAAACATCGCAATACCGGTCGCAATAAAACCAATGGCCAATGCAATCCGCGAGGCGTGTATCATGCGGCTCAATACATCCGCTCCGTTCTCTTCCGTTCCCATAAGATGAATACGTTGCTCATCACTTAATGGCGCTTCCAGGCCCGTGTCACCTTGCTCTCGTATATAATCTTTTGCTGAGTAAGGAATCGGGGCGCGAATCACCCAATCATAGCTTGCCGTCGCTTCGCTAACGCGATACTGTTCGTAAACTGTGAGCTGAGGCGGGCTCACAAAAATAGCACTCAATAACGCAATACCCCCTCCTACAACCGTCAAAATAGCGATATTTTTTGCAAAAGACAGGCGAAGAAAATAGAGTACAACGACACAGATAAAAACACCCAGTATCGTCACATCTCCTGAAGTTAAAAAACGCAAGGCGGGACTACTAATTTCACCATTAAAACTTAACAATAAAGGGTGCGAGTTCGCTAAAAACGGTGCAAAAATGGCAACAAAGGCGATCACTGCAATCCAGGCCAAACCCAATTTTGCGCCAAGGCGAGAAAATACATCGCGCATAATTTTTTTGCCGTAACTCACTTCAACAGGCCTAACTTCTTGCGCGTCAGAACTATTCATAACTCACTCTCGGATCCGCTATCGCATAACAAAGATCCGCAATCAAATAGCTTAACAATGTTAACAAACCACTGATTAGTGTAATCGACAACACGAGTTCACGATCTCGCCCTTTCACCGCCTCAATGGCCAGCTTGCCCATACCATTAATGCTGAAAATGCTCTCAACAATCACCGAACCACCCAACAGACTCGGTAACAGGCTGGCAGAAACCGTAATCAAGGGTAACAAGCTGTTGCGAAACACGTGCCTCCATAACACATCGTTCTCATTGACACCCTTCGCCCGGGCAGTTCGAGCATAATCAGAGAGTAAATTTTCTAACATCGCCGTGCGCGTTAACTTGGATAAAAAAGCAAAACCGCCATAGGTTAAACAAATGATAGGTAAAACAAGATGCCAGGCTCGATCAAGCAAAAAACCTCGAACAAACGGCCCTTCTTGAAAATAAGCCGCCACAATGAAACCGATACCCAACCCGACCAGACCCATAAAGAAAACACGCAGTACCGAATATTGTGCGTAAGCTACAGCACCAAACAAAGCAGCGGCAAGAGAAATCAACGTCAGATACGTCATCAGCCCTTGCTCTTTTTCTGGTAACGCATCGGCCATGAAAAACCCGGCTGCCACACCAATAACAGCAAAACAAGCTGCCCGTGTATAAGGCTTGCTCCAGCGACTCATCCAGATAAAAAATGCCGTTGCAAACAAAACCGAAAAAATGAGCATGAGAATGTCTGACAAAGAACCCCAATGGGGTAAAAACACCATATCCAAAGCCGCTCTCTCATTGAGTCCTGATGTAGGAAACCAATGCCAATACTGATTGCTTGCAAAAAAGCCAATTAGCAATACGCCGGTCAACATGGTTGGAACCGACCATAAACTCAGCATCATAACGCTGGAACCCACGTCAAAAGGCTGACCTCTTTGTGTGGCTGCACGCACGCCAATAGCAACAGCAATAATATAAATTATAGGGATGGAAATAATATTAAGCAGCGCGGTAATGGGTACTCTTTCGGCAATCAAGTCCGTAACCGGGCGACCATAAAGAAAACTCTTACCCAGATATGAGCCTTTAAATAAGGAAAAACCACCGAGGTCGCCCTCTTCATTGAAAGTAAAGCCGACAGGAGAAACGTTATTCAACCAGCGTAGATATTGGATAGGCGCAGGAGAATCCAAACCGTAAAGTTTATTGTAATAATCCTCCAAAGCCTTTTTGGCTTGCGGTTCAAGGTTTTGGCCTTCAACCAAGCTTTGTGCACTAATGCCTCCGGGAGCCGAAGCCATCACGACAAAAACAACTAAAGTGATACCCAATAAAGTGGGAACCATCAACAAAAGTCGGCGTACAATATAGGTATACATTTACGTCGTTAAACTGTATTTAAGTACGCATTTAATCACCATATTTCTGTTGCTCTTGCGGCACATACCACTCAACAGGAACCGAAGAGCTATTTAAGCCCATCTTGGTAATAACAACATTCTGCATACGCTTATCAATAAAAGCCATCGTTTTGCGGCGCATTAAAAAAGTATAGGGCTGATCCTCGAACATAATATTTTCAGCCTGTTGCCATAACGGCATACGTTCGTCTTCATCAACAGTTGCACGCGCTTTATCGATCAATTCATCCAATTCTGGATTTTTATAATTAATAAAGTTATCACCATTATTATCAACCTGCTTACCATGAAACATCTGATAAATATCGGTTTCTATACCACTGGACCAACCTAGAGAAATGGCATCGAAATTTCTCTCTCCCAATAAATCCAGCATAACGGACCATTCTGTGGGTTTGGGTTTCATCAAAATACCCGCGCTTGCATAGAGATCTTTTAAAAATAAAACAATTCGTTTTGTATCTTCACTGCCTTGAAAATAAACCAGTTCAAACTCAAAAGGCGCACCAGACTGGTCTTCTATAATGCCATCACCGTTTGCGTCCTGGTAACCCGCTGCGGCTAACAATTGCTGTGCCTTTTCAAGATTAAAGTCTCTGGGTTTCAACGCCGTATCATGCTGATTACTCCTTGGGTTAAAGGGGCTGATGGCTACCTCGCCATAACCCAGCATGATTTCATCGATGATACGTTTTCTGTCGGTCAGATATGTCATGGCCTGACGAACCCGTTGATCCGCAAAGCGTGTGGTTTTACCTGCTTTTTTTTGATTCCAGCCAATATAGCTATACCCTGCTGAAGGACTCATGTATTCAAAATTTTGAGTTCGATTAATTAAATCATCGTCTTTCAACAGCTTTTGATATTCTCTGGGTCGCGCACTATAAACATCAATGTCTCCATTGCGAAAAGTCGTCAGCCTAGCACTGTCGTTCTCAATAACTCTCCATAACATTCGATCAAACGAAGGCTGTACCGTTCCCCAATAACGCGGGTTTCTGTTCACTTCAACCATTCCCTGATCTGGTGTCCAACCTTTAGGATCGGGTAGTCGGTACGGCCCTGAACCCAACAACAAACCCTTGGACTCGTTAAATTTTTCCGCTTTTTCCAGATAAGGTTCATAAAAATGTTTCGCCAATATCGACATACCACCGGCTAAAGACAGCGCATTAAAATAAGGTTCTTTGTATTTAAATTCAACGGTATATTGATCTACAGCGGTCACACTTTCCATCTTTTCAAAATAAGCGCGACTGCGTGGTGCAGCAATGCGCTCGTCCATAATAAATTGATAACTAAATGCGACATCTTTAGCTTCTAATGGCATCCCGTCTGAAAAACGAACATCCTCACGCAGATTAAAAGTAAACGTCAAACCGTCCTCATGAATTTGCCAATCTTTGGCAATCAAGCCGGCCCACTCTAATGAGTCAGAGTCACGTACTAATAATGACTCTAAAATATAGGACTGAATATTAGACGAGTAAACATCGGAGACCAAAGGTGTAATGGTTTTCAAACCCGTAGCAATCGCTTGTACATACCAATCCCCTTCTTTATAGTCATCCTGATTCGCAGCTAAAGCGGCCCGACGAAAAGCATCAGGAGGGGCATTACCTAGGTTTGTATCTGTATTCTGAGGTTTCGCAGCGACAGCAAACTGACCTTTGCGCAAACGTTGTTCGATATTACGAACCATCCCTTGCATCAGCCTCAAATCTTTGGCTTGCTCGTCCATCAAACGCTGCATCTGAGCCATTTTGCTCCACTGTCGATCTATCATGTACATAGACAGCAGCATGATAATCATCAATACAACAAGAAATGAGAATAAAGAAAAATCTTTAACAGAAAAATTACGATCCATCGTATCAACTTACCCTGTTATTGAGATATGTAATTTAAGCAATGCCAAGCATAACGGGGATTTCTCGCAGGAACAAGGACAAAGAGCTTGTCTCAGTAATTTTCACTTCCAGCCTAGGCTCAAAAAGAAGAGATTTTCGAGGTTAGCGGATTCGCAGTACAATTTCACACAAAAAAAAACCCCCAATGCCTTAAGCATCAGGGGTTTC
>QIGJ01000258.1 GCA_003229995.1 Gammaproteobacteria bacterium
CATCAGAACCACAGACGCCTTCGCCGCAGGAACGCCGAAAGCTCAGGCTGTCGTCTTCCTCTTTAATGCGAAACAGTGCATCCAGCAGCATGTCGCCCGAGTTAAAACCGTCCAGCGTGTATGCCTGCATACGCGGTTTTTTATCGGTTTCGGGATTGTAGCGGTGAATCAAAAATCGCATGGCACGGTTCTCTTAATAAACACGCGGTTTAGGTGGAAAGGTGTCTACCGTCATCGGCTTGGTACGCACCGGTTTGTATTCGATGTGGCCGTCAGTGTGGTACAGGCTGTGTTTCATCCAGCACTCATCATCCCGCTCGGGGTAGTCCATTCGGGAGTGCGCGCCACGACTTTCCTCTCGCGCCAGTGCGCATTCAACGGTGGCAAGTCCCAACCCCATGAGGTTTTCCAGTTCTAGCGCTTCGATACGTGCCGTGTTAAAGACCTTGCTTTGATCTTTCAGGCGGGCGTCTTTTACTCGTGTTACCAGCATTCGTATTTTTTCAACACCTTCATTTAAGACTTCGTGGGTGCGAAACACGCCACAATAGTGTTCCATCGCTTTTTGCAATTCGGCACGCAAGCCATCAACCGACTCGCCGTCTCCGGTTTTCTGCCAGTGCCCGATACGTTGCATGGCCGCTTCAACCATCGTTTCATCAAATGGCCGGTGATAACGGTTTTCCTTTAAGTATTCGATGACATGATTACCCGCCGCACGACCGAACACGACAATGTCCAACAGTGAGTTTCCTCCCAGACGATTGGCTCCATGTACGGATACACAGGCACATTCACCTACGGCATACAGACCGGGAATCGCTTCTTCGGCACTCTGTTCCAGTGGCACCACCACCTGCCCATAACGATTAGTGGGAATCCCTCCCATGGTGTAATGTGCGGTGGGAAATACCGGAATGGCTTTTTCAATAGGGTCTACATGTGCAAAGGTCATCGCCATGTCCCGAATACCGGGCAGACGTTTTTTGATGACATCTGAACCGAGATGATCCAACTTGAGCATCACATGGTCGGCATTGGGCCCACAGCCCCTGCCCTCACGCACTTCAATGGCAATGGCTCGGCTCACCACATCACGGCTGGCCAGATCTTTCGCATGTGGTGCATAACGTTCCATAAAACGCTCGCCATTTTTGTTCACCAGATACCCGCCTTCACCACGGACGCCTTCGGTAATCAGCATGCCTTTGCCTGCGATGCCGGTGGGATGAAACTGAAAAAACTCCATGTCTTGTACGGGAATACCCGCACGTAGGGCCATGGCAATACCATCACCGGTATTGATGCGGGCATTGGTATTGGTGCGAAACAATTGCCCTACGCCACCGGTTGCCAGCAATGTGGTTTTCGCTTCGATAATCAGCGGTTCGCCCGTCTCAATGCACAGTACCACCGCACCGAGAATGTAACCGTCATTATCTTTCAACAAATCAATGGCGAAATATTCATCAAAAAAATGCGTCTTGGCGCGAATATTCTGCTGATACAGAGCATGCAAAATGGCGTGGCCGGTACGGTCTGCTGCTGCACAGGTGCGTGCGGCCTGTTCGCCGCCAAAATCCCGGCTCTGTCCACCAAAGGCCCGTTGATAAATCTTGCCATTGGCCAGACGGGAAAAAGGCACGCCTGCGTGTTCCAGCTCGACCACCAGATGTGAAGCCGCACGGCACATGTATTCAATGGCATCCTGATCACCGAGATAATCGCTGCCCTTGACCGTGTCATACATATGCCAGTGCCAGTTGTCCGGCATGACATTGCCCAACGCTGCATTCATACCGCCCTGCGCCGCGACGGTGTGTGAGCGTGTCGGGAAAACCTTGGACACCACTGCCACATTGGCTTCGGCTTCGGACATTTGCAAGGCCGCACGCAGACCCCCACCACCCGCACCGATCACCAGTGTGTCAAACTGACGTCGTTCAATATTCAAAACGCTCATTCCATTCCTACCAGCAACAATATACGCAAGGTCCACAAGCCCATGATGCTTAACCCCAGGGCAAACACAATTAACAGTACATAACGCGCGGAAGCGGATTTAACGTAGTCAATTACCACATCCCGCCCACCGGTCCAGGCATGCATCAGCAACGAAAAGACAAACAACAACAGGGCAATATTTGCCGCCGGATGGGCGACCCAGGCACGCCATGTTTCAAAGGTAATCGTTTGCCCGCCCCACACAAAGGCGAACACCACCAGAAAAACCACGATGTAAAGTGCCGTCAGCCGTTGCGTCAGCCAGGAGCGCAGACCGGAAGATGCCCGCCAACTCACGGCAGCATTCCTGGCAACACACCAAAAATCCAACCTGCAAGCAATATGGTCAATATCAGCGCACCGACATGTACCAGCCATGCAGTTTTCCGTGCAACAGCACGTTCAATACCCCAATCAAAGTCCAGTAACATGAAACGAATACCGGCCAGAATGTGGTGCGCCAGCAGCCAGCCAAACAGCACTGCGAGCAGTTTAAGTCCGAGACTGGAAAGTAAATTCGCCACCTGTGAAAAGCCCGCTTGATGACTAAGGGATAAATTGAGCAGATAAACCAGCCCGGGCAATGACAGAACCATTAACACACCGCTGATTCGGTGAAAAATGGAGACCACGGCCATCACCGGCTGGCGTATCCGAAGAAGATTAAGAAAAACCGGTCTGCTGTCCGTCGCGCTCATTGATTATCTGTGTAAATTGAAATTCTGTTTATTCAACATATTCATATTCATAAATCAATATTACCAGCTGACCCATTATTCGCTATCATTAACCGAACGCTACACAAGGTCAATGAGCAAACTCAAAAACATGACACACAATAACTGGCAACAATTTCTGACAACACAGGGTGCCCATTGGGATGATACCGGGCAACACACTCAGGTGCATTATTTCGGCAATGAGCCTGGTAATGCCGCAGCAGAAAAACGCACGGCATTGGCGGGAGAGCAAAACATTCTTTGCGATCTCTCCCACTATGGCTTGATTCAGGCTGCTGGCCCGGAAACCGAAAGCTTTTTACAAAACCAGTTTTGTAATGACGTACACAATGTCTCAACATTACAAAGCCAGCTCAATGCTTATTGCACCCCCAAAGGGCGTATGCTTGCCTTCTTCCGTTTGTTACAACGTGAAGATGATTATTATCTGCGGTTACCCCGGGAAATTCTTGAGTCCACACTCAGTCGTCTGCGGATGTATGTGATGATGACAAAGACCACATTAAGCGATGCCAGTGACACACTGGCACGCCTGGGTTTCGCCGGTCCGCAAGCCGGCCAGCACCTTCGCACATTGTTTGACGCGGTACCCAGCACTACCGATGCCGCCACACAAACGGCTGGTCTGACGATAATTTGCATTCAGGCCGATACCCGTTTTGAGATTTACGGCGATGAAGCGGCACTGCAAAATCTCTGGCAGCAATTGGCCGACAACGCCACACCCGTGGGTGCCGGTGCCTGGGAACTGCTCGACATTCATGCCGCCCTGCCTGATATTTATGCCGCCACTCAGGAAGCCTTTGTGCCGCAAATGCTCAACCTGCAAGCCATTGATGCCCTGAGCTTCACAAAAGGCTGTTATCCTGGACAGGAAATTGTTGCACGCATGCATTATCTGGGTAAACTCAAACGGCGGATGTTTGTTGCGCACACGGACGACGGCTCACCGATTCAGGCGGGAGACACATTGTATGCCGAAGGCTCCGAATCCAGCCAGGGTGTTGGAAAAATAGTGCGCACCCAGATTCATCCGGAAGGTGGCAGCGACATGCTTGCAGTTATTGAAATCAGCAGCGCCGAAGAACGTGCATTGCGCTTGCACGATACCAATGGCCCACTGCTAAAGCTGTTAACCTTGCCCTATACAATAACCGAAGCACAATAAAAGAGTGCATTCTTTCTGAAACATGAATTAAGAGCCAAATTGCCATATTTTCAGGGTATGTATCTATCGCGATTGGATGGATGAAAACCCAACGCGAAGACGCAGAGATGCCAATGGTATAAGTTATTGTGTTCCATTCCTAAGGGTATACAAAATACCCACCTTCAATAAACTCGATCTCGGCCCGGAAGACCGCATTGCCGCACTGGAAGCAGTGTGTGATGAGATTGCAGAAATAGTGAAATTGTTGGTGGTCTAACCAAAACCCGCACCCACCACCTAGAAAACTAATGTTTTCATTTCGCGTGTTTTATAAAAAAATATTTCCTTAAACCCTTCTTTTAAACGTGGAGTGAAAATCACTAACCCGTTATATTCTGTATTACTAAGGAATGGGCACGCAATAACTTCCCGGTTTAGCGCCCGAATTTAGTCCGTATTGGTTTGTTCTGATTGAAGAACGGGCGAAAACGGGCTGAAGTCGGGATGCTAAACCGGGAAATTATTGCGTGTCCATTCCTAAACAGCCTCCCGAAATTTGAGCATTATTTTGAGGCATAAAAAATATAAACATGAATCATACTGTTTTAAATGAGGGCATAAAATTACCGGATGCTTTCCCGGTCATTTTATATTTGCTGGTCTCGTTATCCGTGTCACCCGTTGTCTTTTCAGATGAGGTGTTACCAGAAAGCATTGCCTTGTCATTACAACCTGACCTGCGCCATGAACCCATCCAGCCACTGCGGCAGGCAGAAGGATTAAACCCGCACAAGATCAGCCTGGGTGAGCGTCTGTTCCACGACCTCCGCCTGGGGCGCGACAACGACATGGCCTGTAGCAGTTGCCATAACATCAAAGATAACGGTGCCGACCATTATGCCCATGCTCCAGGTCGGGATGGTACTACTCTGGACGTCAATACCCTGACTGTCTTCAACAGTAGCCTCAATCATCGACAATTCTGGGATGGCCACGCCCGTAATCTGGAAGATCAGATTGATACTGTAGTGGCCAACACCAAAGAGTTTGCCACTACCTGGCCGACGATCATTGGCAAACTGAAACAGGATACGGGCTACGTCCACAGTTTTACAGAAATCTATCCAGCGGGTATTACCGCAGACAACATTCGCAATGCCATTGCCACCTTTGGGCGCAGCCTGAGGACTATCAACTCACCTTTTGATCGTTTTTTACTGGGTGATGCCGACGCCATCAGTCCGGCGGCGAAGGTGGGTTACCGCCTGTTCAAAACATACGGCTGCGTTGCCTGTCATCAGGGCAGTAATGTGGGCGGCAACCTGTTCGTAAAGCTCGGTGTGTTCAAAGACTATTTTGCGCTACGCCGTAATCCCACTCGTGCAGACCTGGGGCGTTTCAATGTCACTGGCAAAGCGCGTGATCGTCATGTATTCCGTGTACCCAGCCTGCGGCTCGCCGCACTCACGCCCCCCTACTTTCATGATGGCAGTGTCACAACACTGGCCGAAGCCGTGAGTATAATGGCCGAGCATCAACTGGGACGTACGATTCCGGGGCAGGACATCCTGTACATCGTCGCCTTTCTGGAGAGCCTTCCGGGTGAATATCGCGGACAACCATTGGGATACAAGCCATGAGCCGAAACTGGGTCAAGTTTCTTGTGCTTGGGGTGGGAGCCTTGCTCCTCATGTCCTTCCTTTACATCAAGACCCAGGCCACTGACCTCGACAAACACAATCAGGTTGTCAGCCATGCCAACCAGTTCAAACGAGTGGATGCCATTCTTAACCAACACGTTCTGGAAATACGCCAGGGTCTGCTGCCCTACTATGACTCCACCGTACATAATATGGTCGAACTTGAAGCGCATTTGGATGCCACAGCTTTGATCGCAATGCAGTCGTATCCCATACTCCCGACCAAAATCGCACAGCACCTGCAAGCGACCACCCAGGCGCTGGCACAAAAGCAGGAATTGCTGGAAGACTTCAAATCCAGCAATGCGGTATTGCGTAATTCGCTACGCTATCTGCCCATTGCAATCACCCAATTCAATGCCCGGCTGCCGTCTAATGCCAGTGCTAACAAACTGAAACAAACGTTGAACACCCTGTTACACGATACACTGGTCAGCAATCTCAACAGTGATATGCCGTTCAGTCCGACATTGCTATCCCGCAGCACGGAACTGAAAACCACACTGGCCCGTCAGGCACCCGAATTGCAGCAGGAACTGGACATTCTGCTTGCCCATGTTCGCATTGTGCTCGACAACAAGAAACAAACCGATCAACAGATGCAGCAATTGCTCAGCCTGCCCGCAGCACAAAACATGGACTCGTTACTCGCCGCCTATGGTGTCGAATACGATAAAATAATCCAGAGAACCGACACTTATCGTTTGGCTCTGTACGGATTGTCAATCCTTTTACTGGTTTACATCGCGAGCATCCTGTTCCAACTCAACCGAACCGCGACCATCCTGCGCCATACCGTGACCGACCTGAACTACCAGAAATTTGCACTGGATCAGCACGCCATCGTCAGCATCACCGATCAAAGCGGCATTATTACTTACGCCAACCAGAAATTCTGCGACATCAGCCAATGCTCTGCAACAGAGCTCATTGATCAGAATCACCGCATTGTAAAATCAGACTATCACTCTCCCGCATTTTTCAGGCAATTGTGGGACACGATCACCCAGGGCGAAGTCTGGCACGGACAAATACAAAATCAGGCCAGCGATGGCAGTCATTACTGGACAGACACCACCATCGTCCCGTTTATGGATAACCGCAACAAACCCTACCAATACATTGCCATTCGCACTGACATCAGCGCTAGCAAACAAACTGAACGATCCTTGCAACGCCTGAACCGTTCCCTGCAAGCGCTTAGCGCCTGTAACGAAAACCTGGTAAAAGCCACAGACGAAACAACATTACTGCACAGCATTTGCAACGTTATCGTAAAAGATGCGGGTTACCATCTTGCCTGGGTCGGCTATGCCGGGAACGACAAAGGAAAAACAATCCGTCCCATGGCACAAACCGGTTTTGAGCAAAATTATCTGGACACCCTGAATCTAACCTGGCGCGATAACGTACAAGGGAAAGGACCCACAGGCACCACTATCCGCAATGGTGAACTCAATATTATTCGCAATATCACAGAAGACCCGCACTTTGCCCTCTGGCATGATGCCGCCGTGAAATACGGTTACCATTCATCCATTGCACTGCCGCTCAAGGAAAAAAACCAGACTTTTGGCGCACTGAATATTTATGCCCGTGAAGCTGATGCCTTCGATGACGATGAAGTGAAATTTCTACAGGAGCTGGCCAGTAATCTCGCCTACGGCATCAATACACTGCGCTCACACGAAGAACGTGCGCTGTTGCAAAAACAACTACAGCAAGCGCAAAAAATGGAAGCCATTGGCCAGCTCTCCGGCGGCATTGCACACGATTTTAATAACCAGCTCAGCGTCGTCATCGGCTACCTGGATTTTCTGCGTGAACACCTAAAAGACACAGGACAGCCACAACAATGGGTGGAAATTGCCACCCGCTCCAGTCTGCGTTGTATTAACCTGACCCGGCAATTACTCACCTTTTCCCGTCATCAGCCCAGAGAAAAAACCGTAGTCAATCTCAATGCCACGATCAAAGAAATGAAAGCCATGATCGAACGCTCACTCACCCCGGAAGTTGAAGTACAGTATTTTCTCAGCGACTCCCCGTGGCTGACCGAAATCGACCCTAACGAATTCCAGGATGCCTTACTGAATATGGTCATCAATGCACGCGATGCCATGCCCGAAGGGGGCAAATTGCTCATCGAAACCAGTAATAAATATCTGGATAATGACTATGTCACCCTCAACCCCTGGCTTGAAGCCGGTGAGTATGCACAACTGACACTGAGCGACACTGGCACGGGTATGGACAAGGAAACTCTGGAACATGTTTTCGAACCCTTCTTCACCACCAAACCCGAAAGTAAAGGCACCGGCCTGGGCATGTCCATGGTCTACGGCTTTGCCAAACGTTACCATGGCCATATCAAACTCTATTCAGAACCCGGCGTCGGCACCACCATTCGCCTGTATCTGCCACGCACTCGTGCCACCAAGCCCGATGCCAGCATTCCGGACCCCCTCCCTGCACCGCTGGCCACTGGCAACGAATCCATCCTCATTGTTGACGACGAAGTCGGCCTGCTACAACTGGCTGATGAATACCTGAGTTCACTGGGCTATCGTACCCAACTGGCCGGAAATGCCACACAAGCGCTGGAAATACTCAAGGCCGACAACAGCATCGACCTGCTGTT
>QIGJ01000018.1 GCA_003229995.1 Gammaproteobacteria bacterium
GGCATTCTAATGTCGGCAGTTACGCGCTCGACCACGTCGACAACCGTCAGGCTTGCTTGGTTGTTTTCAGTCAGCGTGGCTGCGCGTTCCAGCGCGGGTTTGTGTCCGGCCCCTGACGTCACCACACAAAGAATATTATTGAATCTTTTCATTTCATTCACCTCCGTTGGATGGAGGCAAAGAGATACCGAATATCGCGGACACTCTTTGCTTTACCGTTTCGGGTTCTGAGTAAAAAAATCCTTCCGTTTATCGTACACATGCATACCATTTGCACTGGGCTCCGCGCCCAAAAAGGTGGTGTCGGCATTGTTCCTGTTTCCATCAGACTGCCTGCCGGTCACGCCAAACAGATTATCAACAGCCTCCACAGCCGCATCAGCGTAAGGAAGTAACACCAAGTCGGCACCAGCCTGCTTTAATTGCTGGGCACAAGTGGTGGCATGAGCTGTTACCGCCACGCGCCCTTTGTAACCATGATCACGCAAGCCGTGCAGCAAGGCGAAATTAACAGACTTTTCTCGCAAGCTGCTCAAAACCCAACGTGCCTGCCCAAGCGGCAAGCTGGCGAGAAATTCCGGGTCTTCAGCATCGCCGTAATACACTTCATAACTCTTTTCTTCCTGTCCGTGTATCAGGTTGGGATCGAAATCGACCCCGAGCACCCGGTAGCCGCGTTGCTCCAGTTCCCGCGCAATCCTTGTGCCGAACCGTCCCAGACCAAACAGGATGACATCAATTTTGTGTTGTTCCATATGCCGATCCTGAGCTTCTTCCCGATATGCTCGTTTGCGCTCGAACAAACCCAGCCAGGGGGAAAGTCGCTCGTAGAGGATGTGGGAGTACAGAATCATGTAAGTAGAGGCGCTGATAGTGATCAAGCCTACCAGGGTGATGAGACCCATGGTGTCGGCATCAATATGGCCCAGACTCAGGCCCAACGCTCCCAGGATCAGGGAAAATTCGCTGATCTGCGCCACGGTCAAACCGGCCAGAAAGCTGGTGCGCTTACGGTAACCCATGACACCCAGGATGATCATTACGATCAACGGGTTACCAAGGAGCACAAACAACGACAGCAGAATGGCCGGTACTACCTGTGCATCGAGCGTTGCCAGATCCAGCCCGGCACCGAGGTCGATGAAAAAAAACAGTAACAGAAAATCCCGCAGACTCACTAGGCGCGAGCCAATAGCCTCGCGGTAGGGCGTGGAGGCCAGCGACACTCCGGCGAGAAAGGCACCGACCTCCTTGCTGAATCCCAGATGGCTACCCGCCGCTCCCAGGGCTACCGCCCAGGCAATGGCGAACAGTACCAGCAACTCTGGAGAACGGGCTAATTGGTGCAGTAGCGGCGTTAATACGTAGTGCATCAACAAGCCAATGGCAACGATAAACAGCCCTCCCTTGATCAATACCGCAAGTGCTTCCCTGCCCAGGCCAGCAGTGTCACCTGCTTCGCCCAGCGCGGTCAGGCCAATCATCACCAGCACCACAACGATATCTTGAACGATAAGAAAACCGATGGCGATGCGTCCGTGTAGCGCGTTTACCTCACGCTTGTCGGACAGCAACTTGACGATAATAATGGTGCTGGAAAAGGTTAATGCCACTGCGACATAAAGAGCTGTCACCGGGGACATCCCAAGGGCAATGGCGATAAAGTAGCCAACGATGGAGGTAAAAAAGACCTGCCCCAGTCCGGTGGCCAGCGCCACTGAGCCCATGGTGCGGATGATATGTAGATCCAGCTTGAGCCCAACCACGAACAACAACAGTGCAATACCCAATTTGGCCAGCAGATCAATCTGATCATTTGCTGATACCCAGCCGAGTACGGATGGTCCCACTAGGACGCCTACAGCGATAAAGGCAACAATCAGCGGTTGTCGCAACCGCATGCCGATAGCGCCGATGATGGCGGCTACCAACAGGAGCACTGCCATTTCCGTAAAGACGTCACCGAAGATTGATGTCATGATTCAGTTATCCTGTACCCATATGGGCTTCAGCCTGTGACAGGTTGTCGGCAAATTTAGCAATGTAGTGGGTTATTAATGCAGCCCTTTCAAGGTGACAATTTAACTGATAAAGCACGATATATATAGTGTTAAGCGAACCCCAAGTCCGAGTGATTTTTAGTTAGTTCTCATATTAGGAATATTCCTTATATACTCGTGGCGTTTGGGATTTAGGTGTCAATGTGCGTCCTATTTATTTCATGGCAAGGCGAAATGACGCGTAATAGTCGCTCTATTGCAAGGAGTTTCAACGCAGCCATGGAGCAAATAGGGCATGCACACGATCTAAATCTCAATCGCCACGAGTATATGTAGGTGAAATAACGGTATTTTCGGTGAAAACGATGTAACTCACCTTGAAGGGGGGTGATGACAGACACCTTAGATTTTTTACTCTCTATGTATAGTTGCAAGCCATACACCTGCGCCTATAAAAAGAAGACCTGAAATAATATTTATTCTCCTCCCAATGTATGAGTTTCTAAGTTTAGTTCGAATATGTTCCCCCATCACTCCATAGGCAATTGACACGATTGCTTGTGTAAACAGAAGAATAAAACTAATGATCAGAACCTGAAGTAGCATCGGTTTTTCTAAATCAATAAATTGAGGCAGCAAGGCTCCGAAAAAAAGCATCGTTTTTGGGTTTGCTAAATGAACAACAAATCCTTTTAAGAATGCATGATGGAAAACTATTCCATGTGTAAATTTTTCATTTTTTTCAATGCTAGTGGAGCAATTACTAAATATAAGCTTTACGCCCAAATACACCAAATACAACACTCCAAGCCATTTTATTAAAAAAAACAGCTCATGAGAGGCTAACAAAATGACCCCTAAACCGGTAACGGTCAGTAGAAAATAAATAAAGTCCGCAACCAACACACCTAAACTAGCAGGCAAATATCCCTTACTTCCATGAGAGAGACCACAAGAAGCGATGTAGAGCATTGTTGGTCCGGGTGTCACCGTTGCAACAATTGTGATAAGAATAAAAGTAATTATAGTTTCCAAGGACATTAAACGCATCTCATCATTTATTGAACGCACTGGGTAGGTTGTTACGGGCATTGCAGCCCGATTTCCTTCTCAGAACCGTACGTGATCATTTTTCATCTACGGCTCAAGAGCATCTATTAACGTTCTCACCTTGGCCCTCATAGCGTCATCAGACTAAGCCTTATCCGGGTAGATGGTAGAGTTAAGGTGTTCATCAATTTTTTGTTCCGCTTTATTCAACATAGGTTAAAATCGTAGGGTGGAACAAGCGCAGCGGTTCCACCATGACCTTGCATACATCCTACAAACTCGATTGCCTAAAGCAGGAAAAACGTAAGCGCCAAATTAAGCACTTACTTCTTTTCCACCAATACCTGAATGTGTTGTTGTTTGCGGTGGACACGTTTATTACTCGGCCATACACCCCTTGTGTTCTGTTTTAATTGTAACCTTTCTCCTGTATCAGAATCTATTTTATCAGGCATTGTTCTTCTCTATTTATTTTTCCAGATTAAAGCCAAGGCTAGTACAGTGCCACTTTATATTGACGGATAACAAATACAATATTTCGGTTAAGTAGATTGCTTTTCTCATTAGTTTAGCTAGTATATTCTCGCAACACCCAGCTATGAATTTATAACTGGTGGAGTTTTTTTATTCTCAGGGAGCTATACCAAATGAAAAATAAGTATTTTACTGTGTTATTTTCTACCTCCATGTTACTTTTTTCGTTCACATCTCATGCGCAGACAGTATCAATTGATTGTGACAGTGGCGACTCATTAATCGATGCGGTTAATGGTGCATTGCCAGGCACCACTATTTTAGTCAGCGGTACTTGTTATGAGTCCATCACAATCACAACTGATGATTTAACACTCATTGGCGATGACAGTGGATCAAAAGCCACCCTGTCAGGTATAACTTTTCCATTTCCCCAAAGTCTGATAACGGTTGAGAGTGCTGTACGTGTTAACATTTCCGGTTTTATGTTGGAAAAAGGTTTATTCGGTGTACTTGCCAAAGATAATGCCAGTATCAGTGTTGCTAACACTGATATCGTTGATAACACTATCGGAATATCTATTACCACTAATGCCCACGCCCATCTCAAAGACATCAATATCGAAGGAACCGAACCTCGTACGATGGTACTTGGCCTGGAAATCACCGATAGCGCGGTGGTTAGAGTCGAAGGCACCATCAACATTTCCGGTAGTCATGCTTTTGGATTTCAGGTTATCACAACTTCCTCACTCACGCTTCTCAAAGATGCTATTTTTAACAGCACCGGAAATACTTTGGGAGGACAAATTTCAGTCGGGTCAGCCTTTTTTGCTAATGATAACGCGTCAATGAATACCAACGAGAATAGTACCATTGGGTTTTCCTGTAATACAGGCTCTTCCTGCCTGCTGTTTAATGCCTCAATCAATGCCAATGACAATGGCTTGGATGGTGTCGATATCGTATCGGCAGGAAACCTGGAAGTTGATGGTCACTCAGTCGTAACAGCAACTAACAATGGTCGTGAAGGAATCAGTATCGATGACAGCACGGTCAACCTGTTTGGCTTCTTTTCTACCGCTCCAGGCTTACCCAAAATTGTTGCCACTAATAATGGTAATAATGGTGTATTTGTCGAGTTTGGCAGCAAATTGGATATTGGTCGCAACAGCGCTATTATTGCCTCCGATAACGGTGCAGCGGGCGTTCGTTTAGATGATAACAGCAGTGCCATTATACAACGCAGTGAAATAACGGGTAATCATGGCTCAATACACGAACACAACAATCCTCCTCCAAAGCATCTTGGAGCAAAACATCACCATGCCGATATTATCGCCTCCTTTGGCTCACGTATTTCATTTCGCCAAAATCCTGATAGCGCAGGAGTTGTAACACCAAACAATGTTGGTGTGGCGTTCTGTGACCGTAGCTCAAGGGCACGCGGAGATATCAAGTGTAAACGACGTAACTTCTAAGGAATGCATGTGTACTAACTTCTTATGTTCAATCTCTATGGGTTCAATTCCCCGTAGCTTGCTATATAAATTTTTTGTTCAAATACGTAAGCGTTTGAATTAGTCGCTTGAGTTTATAGGATGTATGCAAGGTCATGGTGGAACCGCTGCGCTTGTTCCACCCTACGATTTTACCTTGTGTCAAATAAAACGGAACAAAAAAGTCTATGAACGTCCAACGCCACCCTCTCACTGGGTAGGGTGGAACAAGCGTAGCGGTTCCACCAACGGGATAAACGTAAGGGACACATTCAAGGTTCGAGATCAGTCATCGACGTCCACCTTGATTCACCGTTTGTCGGTGAATGGTTGTTGCATAAGAGCCTTTTTTTCCTGTTTCAGGCAATCGGGTTTTTGTTGCCGGGATTCGATTTTTGTCAGGGGTAGTGAGTACAGAGGCGATGAGTTGTTGTTCCTGATCATCAGAAGATACGGCGACTTTGAATGTTTTTAGATAATAGGTGGTCACCCGTTTTTGCCCTACCGAGCCCTGCATATACTCGTGGCGATTTAGATTCAGGTGTCACTGCACGTCCTCTTTGCTGTGTTGTTGTCCTCGCAATAGAACGACTATTACTGGTCATTTCGCCTTGCCATGAAATAAATAGGACGCACATTGATACCTGAATCTCAAACGCCACGAGTATATTGGTGGAACCGCTGCGCTTGTTCCACCCTACGGTTTTACGCTGTGTTGAATAGAGCGAAACTTATGCCTCTCCTTCTGTTGTTTCTTTCAAATTATAAATCATTGTGAGATGTCGCTGTTTTACGACGAGCCTAATCGGCTATATTGCACGGTTTTCTTCTCTTTACTCAAACTCACCGTCTCTTCAGGGAGACACTTTTTACTCGTCGATAGGGTGTAGATACGGTAATTATTGAATAACCTGTTGAATAATAGAAAAATAATAAACCTGGCACGCTGTTTGCTTATGTCTTGGCGTTGATATCTTAGTTACGGCTTGTTATCAGGATAATATAACCAAACATTCAGGATGATAAATATGAAAACACAATATACATTTACGCTGGTTACACGATCAATTCTTGTACTCACGAGTTTAGCTGCACTTGCATCATTCATGTTTTTTAAAGATGCTTCCCCGCTCATTAACTGGCTGGTACTTTCAAGTATCATTCCGCTCATTATGGGGATGCTGGGTGAAAACCTCGTGCGTGAACTTTTTACCAGTACAGTCCAAGTTCATACTGTAAAAATAGATCTGAGTCACAGAGTGATAACCCCCATCGCTGCATGAAACCGAAAGAGGAAGATCGTCTTTGGGTTCAATTCCGCGCGTAAGTTTTTTGTTCAAACGCGTAAAGAATAGAACACAATAACTTATATCATGGCATCCCTGCTTCAACTCATCTTTGCTCGTTCTTCAATCGAAAGAGTTCGAAATAAGAGTGACTATTTCGAGTTTTTGTGGTTGAAGAACGGGCAAAGACGGGATGCTAAACAGGGAAATTATTGCGTGTCATTCCTAAGCATTTGGACTGGCAGTTTACTGGAGCCTACTCCGTTTATTCTGTTACCTGTACTAGTTTTTATACGCCCCCCCCCATAGCCGTCAGGCTAAGCAAGTTTGTTAATTATTTATAATGAAAATTTTTATTAATCAGTCGCTTGAGTTTATAGGATGTATGCAAGGTTATGGTGGAACCGCTGCGCTTGTTCCCCCCTACGGTTTTATGCTGTGTTGAATAGAGCGAAACAAAAAAATCGATGAACACTCCAACTTTACTTACGCACCAAAGACGTACCACCATAATCAGACATCTTATTGATACCTGATGTCATTATTTCACCTCAAAATGTTTGTGCGGCATGAAATGCACCGACCAGCAGGCTGGAAAACGTAAAAATCTGTCAGTGGCTGATCTACACCCTTTCGAAAGACCTGATTTCGATTCGTTTGAGGGGAATATTGGACATATACCCATAGCATTTGGGATTTAGGTCTGAATGTGCGTCTTATTGATTTCATGGCAAGGCGAAATGACAAGTAATAGTCGTTCGATTGCGAGGACAACAACGCAGCCATGGAATAAAGAGGGCGTGCAGTCAGGTCTAAATCTCAATCGCGATGGGTATAAGTACCCACGCAAAATTAATTTAACATTTCAAGAGTTGGAATTTACAGCCCCATCGCCAGTGCGTTTGTAAGTGAATGATTTAAAATGAATAATACGGAGTTTTGAATCATGATGGAATGTTAAATTAATTTTGCATCGGTGCTTATTCAATGAAAAGGATCGAAAAATGGGCCAAAATGAATTTTCCGCAGTAGATTCATCCTAAGTTCGACAGGTTTCTAGGGGAAATTCCTTGTGGTTGCCTTGGCTGTGGTGCCCCTGCGATTAATTTGACTATCTCGTGTTCGCGTCCTGATGACTTCCTGTGCTCCTGCGCCAATCTGTCGGAATATTTTACACTATTCGGAGACAGCAAGATGCGTTCAGGCGCATCGCTAATGAAACCAACAGTTTTCATTGTTGGCACGATACATGCTTGTGGTAAACAGGTGTAGTAGTGAGAAAGGCTTAATTATTAGCCTTGTGGTCAAAAACAGGAATTGGGGAGAAGTAGAGAAAATGAAAAATTTACTGATTGCAATAGTATTGGTTTTAGGGGTGGTGGGAACTGTGAATGCAAGTGTCATTTACACTGATACCTATAATGCGGGTGGTGTTCTGATGAAAGGCTCCCTGTTTGGTGCTGATGATAGTGTTTCCTGGCAATTTAATATTCTTGGTGATGGCTATAATCCTGCCAGTCAGGAAATTACATCTGCAACAATTGGACTTAACCTTCGGGATGATCGTGGATGGTTTGAGCGATTTTTTATATTCGAATATGCTGAGCTGGAGTTGGGCACAAACAAAATTTTCTGGGAAGTTGATACTGGGTTGCGTAATTTTGTTGTAGATTCTCTTGTGATTCTGAGCAATACCGGTTTGCTGGATGTGACGCTTACCGCTAGATTAGGGGATTTCTACTTTGACTCTGCAACATTAACCGCCAAGGGGATGGACAGAGTTGTTTCTGTTTCCGAACCGGCTCCTTTTGTTCTGATGGGCCTTGGGTTGCTGGGTCTGGCTGCTGTTGCACGCCGCCGTCGCACATAATCTCAAAGGAATATGGTCTGAGGCATTATATTTTTTCCGGTGTTTGGTCGCCATACAGGACATCCACTCATCAATCAATTAACATTCAGACCGATCCTCGTTCGATTGTAAGACATATTTTGTTCGCATGGATAGAAGGAGGGCACGGATGCCAAAACCCCGAAGAACACTGGGACTTAGGAATGGGCACGCAATAATTTCCCTGTTTAGCATCCCGACTTCGCCCGTTCTTCAATCACAAAAGCTCGAAATAGAACGACTATTCCTGCACTTTTGTTCGGCAACTGTTCCTGCGTTGCTCTACCTCCATGCAGTCGTCAATCAGAACGAAGTCGGACTAAATCCGGGCGCTAGACCGGGAAGTTATTGCGTACCCATTCCTTAGGTCTTGCAATCATGCAAGAGCGAGCCCAAGTCATTTGCTTGACTTCAAACGTTCATTGTCTAACGAAATTGGTTAACCCCTGTCCAGCGCATATTTCCCTGATGATTTTTTCCAGCATGTTCTTCCGCATCACGTTGAGCCAATGTCCGCTGGGTGTAACAATTTCTGCTGAACCAGCCTTCCAGGTTGTGCAGGCTGTGGGTGCAAATCGCAAAATAGGGTCTGCTTAAGGAGCAGATTCCAGCTTCGGGGTGATTGCCTAATGCAAGCGTGGTGTTTGCTGGAATGCTGACAAGCAGTAGCCCATAAAAAAGTATTTTTTTCATATCAATAAATTATAAATGCAGGCAGCGCAATTCAGGTTCCGGCTGACTGCGCTCCCAGGCGTCGTTGAAAATTTTGAGTAACAGCCGTGCTTCAGCCGGGTTGTTGAATTCTGCCAAGCCTTCAAAGCGATCATTGTGCGCACGGCGGATGATACCCACACCATCGACAACCATAAAAGTATCACATGGTTTTGTGTCATCTTCATCGGCGCGGTGAATAAAAATGTGACTACTGACACGTCGTGCCAGTTCTACGATGCGGTGCCCATGCGCCACGATTTCGGAAGAATCCAATATCAAAATGTTGACTTTGGATTGTGGGTTGTTGATGGCCAGTTTTTTAACGGCTTCGATAAAGTCTGTGTTGTTGAAGATCCGAGGGTCAAGATTGGGGGTGAACAAATTTAATGATCGTTGGCCTTGTGCAACCATGTGTATGGCGGCCTGTTTATTGTCCTCCCGTCCTTTCAGGTCAATATGGCCACGAGTTTCACCCAAAACCTGTTTGGATAAATCGTTGACGTTGATATGCACATCCAGCGACGGCAGGCTGCGTGTCATGTGCTGATGGGGAATGTTGGCATCCATGAAAACTTCACCTTGCGGTGCAAAATCGTGGCGTAGGTAAAAGTCGATGGCTTGTGTTTGTGCATCGAGTTTCACACGGGGCAGCTGTCGTGCGCGGGCAATGGTGATCAGTGCGGTGAGCATTTTGCTGCCTACGCCACGTCGTCGCCAGGCACGTAACACTGCCATACGTCCGATGTGTCCGTCGAGGGTCATGCGGGCAGTGCCGATGCCGCGCCCCTTTTCGTCGTGGGCCAGTACATGCACTGCATTTTCATCTTTCTCATCCCATTCCAGCTCAGGAGGAACGTTTTGTTCCTTGATGAAGACAAATTCACGCAGGATACGCAACTCAGTCTCGGCATTTTGCCAAGTGACGCGCTGGACTGTAAAAGGTTTAGCGACAGTGGGATCAGGTGAAGTAGACATAGGCGTGGTTGTACAACGTTGTGAGTAATTTTGCAAAACCGGGTTGTGTTAATTCGTTTTGCAGTTGTGCATGCGACCATTGGTGCTGATCACAAAGCAGGGGGGCGGCGAAGGCCAGCTCTGCGGATAGGGGGTAGTGTTGGCCATTGATGAACAATGCAGTGTTGTTTGCAATGAAGGCGAATCGTGTTTGCTCGTTACGGTGCAGTCTGTTTTTTGTTGCAAAGGTCTGTAAAAACCGGTGTTCATCGAGTGTTTCGATTTCTTCCGGTACGTGTTCGTTTTTTGCTTCGGTGATGAATTCGCCAAACCATTGCTCAATACTGGTATCGTCTGCCAATACTTTTTGCAGGATGCCCCGTACCTGGGTGAGGGCATCGCGGGATATTTCGCCGGGATGTTGTTGCAGGCGGAGCGCCGGGTCGGCAAATCGTTGTGCGGGCGTAAGTTGTGAAGCTACATGCTCTGCAAAACTGTTGAGTAATTCGGCATGGCTGGGGGCGCGAAAACCCACGGAGAGGGTGATATTGTCTTCCAGTGCAACACCATGATGGGCAACCCCCGGTGGCAGGTAGAGCATGTCGCCAGGATGCAGTATCCATTCTGTTGTAGCGGTGAATTCACGCATGATGCACAAATCAATATCCGGCAAAAAATTATCGTCGGGCACGGGATCGGTGCTGATTTGCCAGCGGCGTGTGCCGTGTGCCTGAATCAGAAAGACATCGTATTGATCCGTGTGCGGGCCCACGGAGCCTTGCCTTGGGGCGTAGCTGGCCATAACATCATCGACACGCCAGTCGGGGATGAAGTTAAATTGCTCACGCAATTCCGCCAGCTCGGGGATATAACGATTGCATTCCTGTACCAGCAGTGTCCAATGAGTTTTCGGCAGTTCAGCAAAGCGGTTTTCAGAAATGGGGCCGTACTCCACTGTCCAGGGTGCAGAGTCGGCCTGTTCCAGCACCAGTCGGGATTCCACTTCGGCTTCGCAGCAGAGACCGGCCAGTTCTTCAGGTGAAATGGGGGACGTAAAACCGGGCAATGCATCACGAATCAACAAGGGTTGTTTTTGCCAGTATTCGGCAAGAAAAGTCTCGGGGCAGCGGTTTCCCAATAGCGTCAAGGGTTCATTCATGGTGGTAGTGTACGCGAAGCTGTGGCGTGGGTGGAGGGGGGCGGTTTTACCGGCAGTGTAAATACAGAGTAAACATAAAAAATAAAGGCAAAAAAACAGGTCGCGCCATAGGATTGCGCGACCTAAAAAAGGAGAATGCGACGGCTACTACATGGGAGGGAGGAATTACCGTCGCGCCCTTCAATGCTAAGTATGTAAAGATTGGGAGACATTTCTGTGACATGGCTCACAGAATGGTGGAGAAAAGGAAGAAAGGTGTTTGTCCCGGGAAATGCAGGGCAAAAAAAAGGGCGCTTGCGCGCCCTTCAAAAGGGAGAGTAATCGTGCAATAAAACCCCGGGGAGGGAGAGGGTTGTATCGCACATGTATTCATTAGCAATGTGCGTGCCATCTTTAATAGGTTGGCACAGAATGGGGGTTTGATGCAGTGTAGGTAAAAAATAGTGTCGTTATTATGTCGTTGTTGTACCGTTATGCACTTCCCCATGGCAGAGCGTGACGGTTTTTTGTTATCCCGGTGTCTGAATTTTGTCAGGATCTAGGTCACATTAAATATCAGCTGCCTGCCGGGCGGCGTTGCCGAGATAGCTGCCTGGGGTGAGTTTGAGCAGTGTGTCCTTGGCGTCTTTGGGTATGTCCAGTTCGCTGACAAATTGCTGTAATCGTGCCTGATCAATGCCAGTGCCCTGGGTCAGCTCTTTGAGTTTTTCGTAAGGTTTTTCGATACCGTAGCGGCGCATGACTGTCTGCACGGGTTCGGCCAGCACCTCCCAACAGTTATCGAGGTCTTCGTTAAGTCGTGCGGGATTCACTTCCAGTTTGCTAATGCCTTTTAGTGTGGATTGGTATGCGATGACTGAATGGCCGATACCTACGCCAAGATTACGTAACACGGTGGAGTCGGTGAGGTCACGCTGCCAGCGGGATACGGGCAGCTTGGCAGCCAAGTGATTAAAGATGGCATTGGCGAGTCCCAGGTTGCCTTCGGAGTTTTCAAAATCAATGGGGTTGACCTTGTGTGGCATGGTGGATGAGCCCACTTCACCCGCCACGGTTTTTTGTTTGAAATACCCTAATGAAATATAGCCCCATACGTCGCGGTTAAAATCCAGCAGAACGGTGTTGAAGCGGGCCACGGCATCAAACAGTTCTGCGATATAGTCGTGGGGTTCAATCTGGATGGTGTAAGGGTTGAAATCCAGACCCAGGCGGGTGACAAATTTTTCTGCAATATTGGCCCAGTCCAATTCGGGATAGGCAGACAGATGGGCATTATAATTACCCACGGCACCGTTGATTTTGCCCAGCATGGGTACATTGAGCAACTGTGCGCGCTGACGCTCCAGTCGCGCAACGACGTTGGCCATTTCCTTGCCCACTGTGGTGGGGGAGGCCGTCTGACCATGCGTGCGTGATAACATGGGTTGTGTGGCGTGCTCGTGGGCCAAAGTGCGAATGGCATCAATGATTTCATCCATTTGCGGCAACAGAGCTTGAGCGCGGGCCTCACGCAGCATCAGCGCGTACGACAGATTGTTGATGTCCTCGGAAGTGCAAGCGAAATGGATAAACTCGCTCACCGCTTCCAGCTCGTTGTTTCCAGCGATTTTCTCTTTGAGGAAATACTCCACTGCTTTCACGTCATGGTTGGTGGTGCGTTCGATATTCTTGACCCGTTGCGCATCTTCCTCGTGGAATTTATCGATAATGTTGTTGAGTAAATGAGTCGCATGTTCACTGAAGGCAGGTACTTCTAGGATGCCAGGATGGTCAGAGAGCATTTGCAGCCAGCGCACCTCCACCAGTACACGGTGTCGGATCAGGCCGAATTCGCTGAAAATAGGTTGAAGATCGGCGCATTTCGCACCATAACGTCCATCAATTGGGGAAATAGCCGTCAAGCTGCTGAGGTTCATACTGACTCCAAACTGTTTGATAGTAGGAAAGGGGGGCGAATAATACTATATTCGACGGTCGCAGGGATCAGCGAGTATAGCGATTTGTGATTCACCCGAAAACGTAATGTTTATGGACGCGCAACCAATGTCATTCAGTTAAGCTGGATTTTCTGTTTGTTAACTTAATGGCATTGGGCGCGTAACAGTTTGTGCAAAAAACTGTCTGTTTTATATCCAGGGTCTTTTTCTACCCGCATCCTGGCTTTGTTAACCACCAAGGAAAAATAAACTTGTGTCACAGCCTATTTTACGCTGGGTTTTTGTCTTTTTATTCAGTTTTTATCCGCTGGCCGTTTCAGCCATACCCTTCGGTACCTACGATCCGCGGTCCATTGCTATGGGCGGGGCGGGTGTTGCTTCGGGTAACAGCGCCAATGCGGTGTTTTTTAATCCTTCCCTGTTAGCACAATACACGTCGCGCAAACACCGTGCGCGTAATTCCCATTATGTTTTTCCGGTTGCCAGTCTGAGTGTGTCGAAGGTGGCTGAGGACATCGCTGATCTGGTGGACAGCAATCCGGAACAAGTATTATCCGACTCGATTGCCACCTACAACGCTAACCCCAATGTAATCACCGTAGAAGGTGTGCTGACGGCTTCACGCAATCTGCAAAATGACCTAGAGCCGATAGCCAATGAAACGGTTTTTTTTGACGGTATTGTTGGCATGGTGATTGGTATTGGCGACCGTCGGGAAGGCGGTGCGTTTGTTATCAGCCGACGTTTCGTCGGTGATGGTATTGCTGACCAGACCGCTGCCGACAAACAGTTACTTGCTGATTATATCGAAGGCCTGGATTTTATCGTCAGTGCGGGTGCCAGTGGTGCGCCGCATCCTGAATTGTTTGATGTTAACGGTAACCTGCTGGATCAAACCGACAACCTGACCAGTACCGCTATAGGACGGGGATTGTTGTTGACGGAACTGGGTATTGCCATGTCCTGGGGCGTTGAACTGTTCCGCAACAAAATCGACGTGGGCTTCACGCCAAAATTTGTGCAAGGCACCACTTACGAATACAACGGCACTCTGGGCAATTCTCAATTGGAAACTATTGCCCGCAAAGAAAATGAAGATTGGCAATTTACGTTGGATGTAGGAGTGAGTAAAGCTGTGAATGACCAATTAAAGTTAGGTCTGGTTGTGAAAAATATTATTCCACTGGACTTCAGTACCAAGTCTGGTGGAAGCATCAATATTCAGCCCCAACTACGTGCCGGAGTTGCCTATCGTTCAGCTAAATGGGGGTACTGGGCGTTGGATATGGACGTGCTGGAAAATAAATCCATCGGTGGTGGTGACAATACTCAGTATCTGTCTTTGGGTGGAGAATGGCGCGTGAAAACCTGGGCGCTACGCGCTGGTTACAAGCAAAATTTTGTTGGGCGTAGTGATTTCTCTAAAGGTGTTTTCACGGTAGGAACAGGTTATGGCTTTGCGGGTGTGAGCCTTGATATCGCCTACATCGATTCCGGACCGGAAAGGGCTGTTTCGTTGCAAATGAGTCGTCGTTTTTAGACGTTGTGGAGATTGATAGCAGCAGATGAAATGACACATGCTTTAGTGAATTATTTGCCAATTTCTGCATGGTTAAATGAAACTTTGTAAGGGCAGTATGGTAACAATGATAGAATGACTATTCCGCGCCATTTTGTCTATCCATGAAATAAATACGACGCACATTCAGGCCTAAATCCCAAACGCTATGGGTAAAGTTTGTAGGATGTATGTAAGGTCATGGTGGAACCGCTGCGCTTGTTCCACCCTACGGTTTTATTCTGTGTTGAATAGAATGGAATAAAAAATCTATAAATTCCCCAACTCCACTTTCTACCTGGGTAGGGTGGAACAAGCGCAGAAAGGAACATACGGTTTTATTCTGTGTTGAATAGAGTGGAATAAAAAATCTATGAATGCCTCAACTCCACTTTCTATCTGGGTAGGGTGGAACAAGCGCAGCGGTTCCACCAAATGGGAAAGGAACCTATTCAACGTTTGATCAGCCATCGAGATCCACCTTGACTCGTCATTTCACCTTGCCACGAAATAAATATGACGCACATTTAAATCTAAATCCCAAACGCAACGGGTATAGAACCAAGATTTTTAACTTTTTAAAAAAGTTGGGTATAAATGCTGAGTAATATCAGTTGTTTTCTCTTTTTTTTATAACAATAAAAAGAGGATAAAATAAAATAACGGGTTTTTGCTTATTATTGTTTCTGTATATGTGGTATTGAAATGTTTATTTTAAGTCGATACCATCGGTGTCAGTTGGCACCAGAGTTGGTGCAGATTCATCCACTTTCTCGTGCGCATTGCCAGATAAATGTAGCGAAAGAAAACGGATATTTTCGCTCATGATTTGGAGATGTATTTTATGCGCCATAGTATTGTAATAAGAATTTTTTCAATAGCGACCTGTCTTGCTGTTTTAATGGTTTTATCCAGCTGTAGTGACGATGGTTCTGTCAGTGATACCTCTAACGAGAAACCCATAGCGAGGATTTCACCCAGCGCTGAACAGTTTGTTCAGGTTGGAGATAGTATTAATTTTATTGGGAACAGCAGTAGTGACCCTGATGGAAATAACCCGCTGAGTTACCAATGGACGTTTTCCGGTGCCGCGACGTCAATCCAACAGTCAATTGACAGTAACACTGGGACAGTATTGTTTACCGAAGTCGGCACGGTTACCGTAAATCTGGTGGTAACAGATAGCTTAGGGCTGACATCGAATGCCAAGGTTATTACTATTAATGTTGTCGCAGCTAACGGCAATCAGGCACCTACCGGATCAATCAGCCATGATAACGGCAACGACAGTGTTGGCAGTACCGGTAGTTTCAGCATTGCGGCAGGCAGCAGTGTAGTATTTGCCAGTACAGTCACCGATCCAGAAAATAATCCAATAAGTTATGCATGGGATTTCCAGGGCGGGACTCCGGTGACATCAAGTAGCAGTAGCTCAGTCACCGTCAATTATCCAAATACAGGTACGTTTTCCGTATCGCTGGTCATTCGTGATGATAATGCCAACACGGTAACGATTCCTACAACACCCCTGATGGTTACGGTGATCGCAGACCTTCCAGTGTTTAAACATCTGCCGGTATTAGTGCCGACGATGGTTAGTGGTGTGGCGACTTATACTTTAAATGCCCAGGAAAACGTTAATGTTATGGTTGAGACACCAGACGGAAGCTGGACAACGCCGATGATGCGTTACAATGAATTGCAACTTGCACCGGTTATTGTTGCCAAGCGTGGTGATACCATCGAAGTGAATGTTAACAATAATTTGACTGCCAGCAATGAGGATACAACCGTACACTGGCATGGATTCAAGATTCCAGGCTCTCAGGATGGTGGACCGGATATCCCTATTGCTCCGGGTAATTCAAAAACCTATCGTTTTACTCTCGCGCAACCAGCGGCCTCCCTTTGGTTTCACCCTCATGCCCATGGCACAACAGCGACACAGGTCTATAAAGGTTTGGTGGGTGCTTTCATTCTTACCGATGATATTACTGATGCTCTGGAAACCAACAATGAACTACCTTCGGGTGAATATGATGTTGCCCTGTTAATTCAAGATCGTCAATTTACGGCGGATTCTACAGCTACCGGTGTACGTAATCTTGTCTATGAGTTCGGTATGGCAGGGGTGTTGGGTGATCGTATATTGGTTAATGGTGTTGAGATGCCTGCTCTGGGAGTCGCGACAAGCCAGTACCGGTTTAGATTATATAATGCTTCCAACGCACGTACTTATAATTTTGCTCTGGATAACGGCGCTGATTTTTATGTGGTTGGCAGTGATGGTGGACTTTTGAATACACCCGTACGCACGGATCAAATTATGCTGGGTGCAGGTGAACGCGCTGAAATTGTGGTAGATTTTCGTTCTTTTTTAAACCAGCAGGTCAAATTAGTCCGCCGTGCATCTAATGGTGAAACTTTTGATGTGATGCGCTTTGATGTGAACAGAGAGGTGATCGATCCGGTGGTTTTGTACACCAGTTTACCTGCCAACGCAGAGATTAATACTCGGTTAACAGAAGCTCAAGCGAATGTTACCCGGGATTTTGTGATGAGTATGGGGTTGGTTTCTGGTCGTATGGCACCTTTGATCAATGAAATGACTTTCGATATAAATCGTGTTGATGAGACTGTTGCTTCAGGTGCCATTGAAATCTGGAATATTCAAAACACCTCGATGATGGAGCATCCATTCCATGCCCATGCGATACAATGGCAGGTGCTTGATCGTGGACCGATAGGAGGGACACTTTCACCAGCCAGCGGGGTTGAGCTTGGTTGGAAAGACACGGTGCTTGTGCAACCTGGTGAAATGGTCCGGTTTATTGGTCAATTTGACCCGGTTATAAACAATGGACTGTATATGTATCACTGCCATATTCTGGAGCATGAAGATGCTGGTATGATGGGAACCTTTGAAGTGTTGCCATAATGTAAAATATGGATTAGATACTTAGGAATGGGCACGTAATAACTTCCCTGTTTGGCATTTGTTGGAACAGAGTATTCCTTGATTACGAATCATTGCGTCATAGGTTCCAACGCAAAGGCGCAAAGATACAGAGAACGCAAAGTGTAATGAACAAAAAATATAAAAATCTCAACTTCGCGCCTTTGCGTTAGATTTTCATTTATTTACAAACTTCTAATTCACATTAAAAATTGAAAACAAAAAATGTGTACAGAAAATATGCGGTGTTGTTAACAAAAATTATTGACGATATTTTTCCCGGGAGGGGAACTGGTTTTTTTTAGCGAAAACAATCACAGCAAGTCAGGTATCCTGACTTTTTTCTATACCTTCAATAATGGGGCAGCCTTCTTCACTACCCGTACACAGATTCACCAACAGAGTGAGTTCGTTACGCAGGATGGTAAGGTCTTGTAAATGGGTTTCAATTTCTGCCAGTTTACGATGACTCAACTCGCGTACTTCTGTACGCGCGTGTTGTGGGTCTTCACGCATTTGCAGCAGGTCTTTTATTTCTGTCAGGGTAAAATTCATTTTCTGTGCGCGCTGGATGAATTTGAGGCGCGAAATATCTTTATCGTTGTAGACACGAATTCCCGATGCCGTACGGCTGATATTTTGTAACAGGCCAATTTTTTCATAATAGCGCAAAGTGTCGGCAGTGAGCCCGAGCCGTTTGCTAATATCACCGATACGGTAGTCACTCATGATTTCTCCTGATTCGTCGGTATTTGTTGTGAGAGAATCGCTCTGCGTAACGCCTCTGTGCGGGGCATTGTTGTAAACACCAGTACGCCGTTAATAACGATGCCGGGTGTCGCACGAATACCCAGCTCAACCGCATAATCCAGTTCGTCCACAATATTCACCCGACGCAGATTTATGGACTCATCAGCCAGTTCCGTTAATACCGCTTTTACCTGTTGAAATGCCTTGCCACATTTATTGCAGCCGGGTACGGAGAATATCTCTATCGTAATAGTGGTATTGTCGGGCATTGGATTTATTTTCCAGGACGCCATTTTTGTATTTGATGATTGGCGTAGTCTGCCACGAATACACTGCCATCGTCAGTCTCTGCGACCGCAATACTGGTATGTGTTGGTCCGGTGCTTTTGATGCCGAAGGCAGTAAGAAATACACCGTCCTGGGTAAATTTTTGCACTCGGTCATTATAAAAATCAGCAACAAACACATTACCGCTGGGCCCAACCGATATTCCGGTAATGGTGGTAAACCAGCCATTGAATGAGCCAAAAATATTCATCGCAAAAGGGCCGCCCCATTTATTGAGTAATTGCCCGTTGGACCCGATGACCAATACCCGGTCATTGTAGCCATCGGCAATAAACAG
>QIGJ01000389.1 GCA_003229995.1 Gammaproteobacteria bacterium
CGGTGCTCGGTGGCGATGGCGCAGTGGCTGGCGGCAGATAACGATCAATATCCATGTCATCGAGCATCAAATCAAAATGCACGACGGGCTGAGGGAAATTTTCAGCACTCAAACGACCCGTCAGCCGTGAATCATCCAGCACGACATCCAGTCTGGACACGCTCATCGCATTTGCTGAACCGGTAAAATCCAGGCTCAATGCCGCGTTGTTCAACACCGAGGTATCGGTTGATTCTGGCAGCTCGATAGCCAGCATTTTTGTCAGTTCGCGCGGTGAAAAACGGGTTAACGACAACTGCCCTTTGGCCTGCGGCACCGACAGAATTGTCTGAATGTTTACTTCAGCATTGGCCGTGAGATCCAGAGCCTGTAATTGCAAACCGGTAAGTTGTACCTGTTGCTGTGCAATATCGGCATCAATATTTCCCCGTAAACGAACATTCAGTGGTGACACGGACAACCATTCACTTTGCATCTTCAGTGAAACATCCAGTCCGTCCAGACGATATCGCTGGGCCAACACATCAAACGTCAACCGACCTTTTAATTCAATAAGGGTTTGCAGGGTAGGCTCCGACATATCAAGCCGGGTGTGCAATTCAATATCAATGGGTGTCCCTGGCGCAATGGAACCCGCGCGTAGGGAAAACCGGTCTATTTCAATACGCTGACCAGCCTGCCGGTCGTCCCAGACAAACTGCGCGTCTTCGATATGAATACCACCGATAACCAACGCCAGCATGGGTTGTTTAGCCTCTGACTTCCCCGCAGGGCTTTTCGTTGCTGGACCAGCGTCGGTAGCGGGTGCCGCCAACAGGTCATCCCAATTACTGCGACCATCCGCTGTTCGACTCAGATTCACCCGCAAACCCCGCAAATACAGCGTTTTCATTTCGATGCGCTGCTGCAACAGCGGTAACAACTTCACGTTAATATCCACCCATTCCACACGGGCGAAATCTTTTTCTGCATCAGCTCCCTTGGCATTACTGAGGCGCGTTTCACCCAGGCTCAACCCCAGCCAGGGAAACAACGACAGACTCAGGTCACCTTCAATCGTTAATTCACGCCCCGTTGCTTCCTGTACGGCGACGGTAATATCATCCCGGTAATCATTAGGATCAACCAGCAACAAAATCACCGCTGCAAGCAACAGCAGCAAACCCAGCAACACGGCGACACCAAGACCGGTTATTTTCAGAATTTTGAACATTATTTTTGCACGAAACCCGCGTTTCCTTACTTTTTACCGGATGGTCACCGTAGCCCAGAGTGAGCAACGGCTCAAGGTGAATAAACCAATTTTCTACACGAACAGTTGATTTCAGCCAGCCACAAAGTCAAACTGACATCCACCATGCCCAACATCGAAAATACACCTGCGTCCATCAAAAACAACGATGGTAAAACCACTGTTGGCCAAATGCAGACCACTTGGTTCGATCAAGGCGACCGCCTTAAACGCGCCCTACAGCGACTGGGCTTCTTCTGGCTACTGGCAGCCATCACCATTTTCATCCCCATCGCCCACTTCGTGCTGGTGCCAGGTTTCTTGATTGCTGGCCCAGTGGTCAGTTACATAACCTACCAGATGTGTTGGGTACGCGATCATCTCAGTGGCACCTGTCCTACGTGCGATGAAAAAATGATGATCAAGCTGGAAAACAAAGACACATTACCCAAATGGACTTACTGTCCTGCCTGCAACGCACCCTTGCACATCACCCAACCCGACAATCACCTTGACAACTGAAACCCTACGATGCGTCCCTTTATTGCCCTGTTAATCGTCACTATCATGATCGGCTCCGCACTCACTGCCGTCGGTTTGTTACTGTTTCAGATGGGTCTGTTCAGCTGACACCAGCCACTACACCGTCATTTTTAATGCTGACAATAATTTCTGCAAAGCCTGACCACGATGACTGAGACGGTTTTTCACCCCGGATGATAATTCCGCCGACGTACACTGCTCACCGGGCACCCAAAACAACGGATCGTAACCAAAGCCATTTTCTCCCTGCGGCGCAAACAATATCCGCCCTTCCCAGCTGCCCTGGCAAATCAGCGGTGTCGGGTCTTCGTCATGGGCCATAAACACCATCAGGCATTGAAAACGCGCCGTACGCTGATCTTCAGGAACCGTTTTCAATTCCGCCAGCAGCTTTTGCAGATTATCGGCATCACTGGCACCCACCCTGGCAAAGCGGGCAGAATAGATACCGGGCGCACCATTAAGTACATCCACTTCCAGCCCGGAATCATCGGCAATAGCGGGTAAGCCCGTCAGCTGTGCAGCGTGGCGCGCCTTGAGAATAGCGTTTTCCACAAACGTCAGGCCCGTCTCATCAGCATCGGGCACATCAAAATCAGATTGTGGCACCACCTCCATGTCCAGACTGCTGATAAGCTGATTGATCTCGCGCAACTTGCCGACATTGCTGCTGGCCAGCACGACTTTTTTTCCAGGAAGCATTTTACTGCTCACCCCGATGGCACGTTCTTCTGGTGATTGATAAGTTCTGCAATACCCGACTTGGCCAAACCCAACATGGCATCCAGCTCTTCCTGGCGGAAAGCGTGTCCTTCAGCAGTGCCCTGTATTTCAATAAAAGCCCCTGCGTCGTTCATCACCACATTCATGTCAGTCTCGGCGTTGGAATCTTCATCATAATCCAGGTCCAACACAGGGATGCCGTTGTAAATGCCCACAGAGACTGAGGCCACTTGACCAATAATGGGGTTTTTCTTGATTTTGCCCGTATCCAGCAGATGTTGCATGGCATCGGCCAAAGCCACAAAACCACCGGTGATGGACGCGGTACGGGTACCGCCATCAGCCTGAATGACATCGCAATCCACGATGATATTACGTTCACCCAAAGCCTCCAAATTCACCACTGCACGCAGTGAACGGGCAATAAGGCGCTGAATTTCCATGGTACGCCCGCCCTGCTTACCCCGTGCAGCCTCACGACCCATACGGCTGCCGGTAGAGCGCGGCAACATACCGTACTCCGCCGTCACCCAGCCCTGGCCCTTGCCTTTCAGCCAGCGGGGTACGCGATCTTCCACTGTCGCGGTACACAGCACTTTGGTGTCACCGAATTCCACCAACACCGAACCTTCGGCATGTTTGGTATAATTGCGGGTAAATTTAATCGAACGAAGCTGCTCGGGAGAACGTCCACTAGGGCGCATAAAAAATCCTCTACTGAAAAAACCAATGGGCACGCATTATACCTCTCCCGAACGCAACACGCACAGGCAAACGGGGCTGGACTCACCGGCCAAAGTCTGCTCTAATGCGCCGTTCTCGCGACCGGGCAGTTGCCTATGTGGCGCGTATTGTTATACACATAAAAAATGTGTACTGAATTTTAAGATTTTTCGGAGATCGATCATGGCCAAAGTCTGTCAGGTGACGGGAAAACGCCCCACCGCTGGCAACAACGTTTCGCACGCGCACAATAAAACGCGTCGTCGTTTTCTGCCAAACCTGCATTCCCACCGTTTTTGGGTGGAAAGCGAAAACCGCTTCGTGAAGCTGCGTGTTACCGCCAACGGCATGCGCATTATCGATAAGAAAGGCATCGATACCGTATTGGCCGAAATGCGCAATCGCGGCGAAAAGGTTTAAGGAGAAAATACTATGCGCGATAAAATTAGACTCGTTTCCAGTGCCGGTACCGGTCATTTTTACACCACCGACAAAAACAAGCGTACCATGCCTGAAAAAATGGAGATCAAGAAATTTGATCCTGTAGTACGCAAGCATGTGATGTACAAGGAAGCTAAGATCAAATAATCTTGCTCCTGGCTGGTTGTATTCAAAGCCGCACCTGAAAAAGCCCGGAACTCCCGGGCTTTTTTATGTTCTGTAGTAATGCATAGGGAGCGTGCATATACCCTCCCGGCTTAACGCCCAAATTTAGTGCATATTCGTTCTGATTGAACAAAAGTGCAGAAATAGTCATTCTATTTCGAACTTTTATGATTGAAGAACGGGCAAAGACGGACTAAAGCCGGGATGCAAAACTGGGAAGTCATTTCGTGCGCGTTCTTAACTGACGTATACTGCGCGAAGATTCCCCAAACGGAACTCTCACCAACATACAACCGTCGATAAACGAACCATCTGTCATCAACAACTTTTTAAACATAAAAAAAGGAGCCGCCCGTGTCCGCACGCATCCTGGCCACATTTTTACTCATCCTGCTCAGCACCACCGTCAACGCCCAACGCATCGACGTTAACCTGAAACAGGACAGCGCCCGCTTTTCCTACATTACTCTCATCGGTGGCTCCACCTTTGGCCGCACGGAAATGACGGTGGGTATGCTGTACAACGAGGATGGCAACCAGGTGGTAAACCTTGGCCTGCAAGTTATTGACGTGGCTGGCAGCAAAACGCCCGGTCTGGAACTGGGTGTGGGACCCCGTCTCTATTATCTAAAACACGATGACTCAGATTCCAGTGGCGCAGCCGTGGCCTTGGGCGGCCAGTTACGTTACAAACTGCCTAGCGTGCAGCGCCTGTCTCTCATCGGCAATTTCTTTTATGCGCCGAGCATCACCACCACCCTGGATGCTGAAAACATGTATGAATTCGGCATAGGTGTGAGCTACGAATTATTACCCACGGCAAATTTTTATGTGAAATATCGACGGATTCGCGCCAACTTCACCAAAGGCATCGGCGTGGAAAACATCGACAATGGCACCGTAGTAGGCATGAACTTTACCTTTTAGTGATAAATCAGGAAGGTTCATAAACGACCTCCTTACGTTTCACCCCCCATCTCAACCTTTTCTCCCCTCAATATGCCGTAGGGGCACCCCTTGTGGGTGCCCAAATGTATGCCAGTAATCGCAATATTTGGGACAACAAACACTGGCCAACCGCAAGAGATTACCCCTACTATCCACACATTTTTTTCATAAAAACCATACCTTTCCACATCCGACTAAAGTAAACCACACTCACGAAAAATAAACCGCCAAAAATGGTCGCGTCCGAAAATGGCGAGAACAGCAAGAAGGCATTTGTTAGGCTTACCGAATGAATCCTGATCACGATGCCTGTTACCGTGCGATTGTAGCCCGAGATGCCCGCTTTGACGGTCGTCTGTATATCGGCGTTCGCACCACTGGAATTTACTGTCGGCCGATCTGCCCTGCTCGTACACCCAAGCGCGAAAACGTCTCGTTTTATCCGACAGCCGCAGCAGCACAAGCAGCCGGGTTTCGGCCTTGCCTGCGTTGTCGACCGGAAAATTCGCCGGACCTGGCGGTATGGAACGGTACATCAAACACCGTCAAACGGGCACTCACATTGATTGGCGAAGGCGCAATGGATGGCGAAACCGTTGATCACCTCGCCGAGCAGCTTGGTGTCGGTGAACGTCATCTCAGGCGACTCTTCCAACAACATCTCGGCGCGTCACCCATTGCGATTGCCCAGACCCGGCGCATTCTTTTTGCCAAACAATTGATCATGGAGACAAGAATGCCCATGACTGAAATTGCGCATGCCGCCGGTTTCGGCAGCATTCGTCGTTTCAATGCCGTTTTTCAGGCACTGTACAAACGACCACCCGGCGCATTACGTCGCACATACCGGGATGCGCACAGTGATGTATCGACAATTTCAGATATCGTGCTGCCAATGTCCTATGCCGCACCTTACAACTGGCCCAGCATGATTTCATTTCTGAAAACCCGTGCTATTCCCGGCGTTGAATGGGTAGACCGACAAAATCGATATCACCGTTCAATTGCGCTGGATGGTTATCAGGGCACCGTCCGTGTTGCCTTTGATGAAAATAAAAGATGTTTGCGCGCAACAATCCGTTTCCCGCGTGTTTCAAGCCTCGCCTTCATCATCAGCCGACTTCGCCGGGTGTTTGATCTCACGGCCGACCCCGTCGCCATTGATACTCATCTAGCCAATGACCCTCGACTCACATCACTGATTGCAGCACGACCCGGTTTGCGCGTACCCGGTGCGTGGGACGGATTCGAGCTTGGCATCCGTGCGATTCTCGGGCAACAAATCAGTGTCGGTGCCGCCACAACACTCTCCGGAAAACTGGTATCCCTGTACGGGGAGCCACTTGATGCGTCATTAAAAACAGAAGGTCTGAGCCATGTCTTTCCCTCCACGAAGCGCCTTGCTTCGGCCGATTTGCGCTCGCTCGGTATGCCCGGCACCCGTGCCCGGGCGTTATCGGCACTGAGCGAAGCCGTTCTGAAAAACCCGGATATGTTCAGTGCCAGTCAGACACCAGATGTCACACGGGAACGCCTGAAAGCATTGCCCGGTATTGGTGACTGGACCAGTCAATACATTCTTATGCGCGCGCTTTGTGAACCAGATGCGTTTCCAGCCGCCGACATTGGTTTGATGCGCGCAATGGCCACAACAAAAGGACAACGCCCGACACCCGCAAAACTTCTTGAGCGCGCCGAAATCTGGCGACCCTGGCGGGCTTACGCCGCACTGCATCTTTGGGCCTCCGAGAGCAACGCACCTCCTGTGTACAACAATGAAAAAATTACCGATGCCACAACACTCGTTACCTGAAATTCTGTTCCGTGACCCATTGGAAACGCCGATCGGCACAATGCTGATCATCACCGACAGACAGCAACGTATACGCGCCCTTGACTGGCTTGAATACGAAGAACGTATGCTCCGGCTCCTGCGACGTTATGCCCAAAAAAAAGTGTTTGAACTGCAAGAAGGCTTTTCATCGACTGCGATACACGAAGCACTGGATGCGTATTTCGCCGGAAACTTTACCCCAGTGAACAACATTCCCATCCATATCGCTGGAACCGCTTTCCAACAGGCGGTCTGGCAAACACTCAGAAGCATCCCGGCCGGCACCACGCTCAGCTACGGTGCTCTGGCCAAAAAACTCGGGCGACCAAAAGCCGTTCGTGCCGTTGGCGCAGCCAACGGTGCCAACCCTGTTGGCATTATTATCCCCTGCCATCGGGTAATCGGAATGGATGGATCAATGACAGGATACGGCGGCGGGCTTGAGCGTAAACGCTGGCTGCTTGCTCATGAAAATACCGGCATTAAACCTGATTGACCTCTTTCATTTATTAAGCCCAAAAAAGTATTCACACACCATTAAGGAACTCTCATGACAACATCGACAAAACATAAAGCAGACATTTTCCGTAACCTGTGTACCCAAGGGCATCTACTTTTGCCTAACGCCTGGGACGCTGCAAGCGCACGTATTTTTGAAGCAGCAGGTTTTCCGGCCATTGGAACTACCAGCGCTGGTATTGCCTATAGCCGTGGTTTTCGTGATGCCCAGCAAATCAGCAGAGAAGAGATGGTTCACGAAATCGCCATTATTGCTCGTGCGGTGGACATACCCGTAACAGCAGACATCGAAGCGGGTTATGGCCCCGGCACTGACGATGTCGCCGAAACCGTGCGTGCAGTTATTGATGCGGGTGCAGTCGGCATCAACCTGGAAGACAACACCCACGGAGGAACCCACCCACTCTTTGACATCAGTACACAAGCAGAACGAATGATGGCGGCAAAGTCAGCAGGCGAACAGAGCGGGATTGCACTGACCATCAACGCACGTACGGACGTTTTCCTGCTTGAACTGGGTATCGATGAAAGCGAGCGAACCGCCATGGCTATCGAACGCGGCCATGCCTATCTTGCCGCCGGGGCAGATCTCGTCTTCGTTCCAGCGTTACTCCATACTCATATTGCGCAACAGCTGTCGAGCGCTTTTAACGGTCACTTGAACTTGATGGCCATGCCCGGCGCACCTGCCGCAAGCGCACTGTTCAATGCAGGAGCCCAGCGCGTCAGCCTCGGCCCGAGCGCGATGCTGGCAAGCTTAGGCGCAGTGCAAAACATTGCACAAGAACTACAGCAAACCGGTACCTGGTCATCCATCGAAACAACCTTTTTCGGTTTTGCTGAAGCGGAAAC
>QIGJ01000118.1 GCA_003229995.1 Gammaproteobacteria bacterium
ATATTGATCCTGCCATCTTTACTGAAGTTAGAAATTATAACTACGACGAAATCGCCATACGGCTACCGGCGGACCAGCGCTATGGTGACGACGATGATGAAAAAGAAAATTAACGAAAAACAGAATCTTGCAAAGCACATTGGGTCCGTATTGGTTCGTTCTGATTGAACAAAAGTGCAGGCATAAAGGCACAAACGCGAAGGTAATTTTTGAATAAAAATCATGACTGAAAAACCGGATTATCGACAAGAGTACCAACAAATAACCCGCCGCAAGTCGCGCCAGATTCGAGTGGGTGACGTGCTGGTGGGAGGAGATGCACCGATCACGGTGCAGAGTATGACCAATACTGAAACCACCGATGTGGAAGCAACGGTGGCACAGATTCAATCCCTGGAAACGGCCGGTGTTGATATTGTGCGTGTCTCTGTTCCGTCGATGGAGGCTGCCGAAGCCTTTGGTGAAATCCGGCGTCGCGTTAATGTGCCACTGATCAGCGATATTCACTTTGATTACAAAATTGCCTTGCGGGTGGCCGAGCTGGGTGTGGATTGTCTGCGTATTAATCCGGGCAATATTGGCCGTGAAGACCGTGTACTGGCAGTGGTGTCTGCGGCGCGGGATAATGATATTCCCATTCGTATCGGTGTGAATGCCGGTTCGCTGGAAAAAGATTTGCAGAAAAAATACGGTGAGCCAACACCAGAAGCACTGGTTGAATCGGCGATGCGCCATATCGATATGCTCGACAAGCTGGATTTTCAGGAATTCAAAGTCAGCCTCAAGGCGTCGGATGTATTTATGACGGTGGCCGCTTATCGTTTGCTGGCCGATCAGATTGAGCAGCCACTGCACCTGGGCATTACCGAGGCGGGTGGTGCGCGTTCGGGTGCAGTTAAATCCGCGATTGGTCTGGGCATGTTACTGGCACAAGGGATTGGTGACACAATACGGGTGTCGCTGGCGGCTGATCCGGTACAGGAAGTTAAAGTCGGTTTTGATATTCTGAAAAGCCTGCATGTGCGCAGCAAGGGCATCAATCTGATTGCCTGTCCTTCCTGCTCACGCCAGCAGTTTGATGTGGTTTCCACGGTTAACGCACTGGAAGAAAGGCTGGAAGACATTCTGGAACCCATGGATGTGGCGGTGATTGGCTGCGTGGTGAACGGGCCTGGCGAGGCGCGTGAGGCGGATATTGGATTGGCCGGTGGTGAGCCAAATCTGCTGTATGTTGACGGCAAACCGGATCATAAAGTGAATAACGAAGAATTGCTGGATGAACTGGAACGTGCTGTGCGTGCTGAAGTCAAACGACGTCTGGAAAATCCCGACGTATTTGAAAACATTAACATTCAGCAGGCTGCGCCGTAGGCGGCAGGACCAGGATAATTATGGCGCAACAAATCATCCAGGCCATTCGTGGCATGAACGATATTCTGCCGGAAGATACGATTTATTGGCAAGAACTGGAATCCGTTATTCGTGACCTGCTGAGCCGTTACGGTTATCAGGAAATCCGTTTTCCCATTGTGGAAAAAACGGAATTGTTCAAACGATCCATTGGTGAAGTTACCGACATCGTTGAAAAGGAAATGTACACCTTCGCGGATCGTAATGGCGACAATTTGACCCTGCGCCCGGAAGGTACCGCGCCTTGTGTGCGGGCAGCCATTCAGAACGGTTTATTGCATAATCAGGTGCAGCGCCTGTGGTACACGGGACCGATGTTTCGTCACGAACGCCCGCAGAAGGGGCGTTATCGGCAGTTCCATCAGGTGGGTGTCGAAACATTTGGCATGGCTAGCCCGGATCTGGATGCGGAACTGATCCTGATGACGGCGCGTTTGTGGCAGCAGCTGAGTCTGGGCAATGTCGAGCTGCAACTGAATTCGCTGGGCACACGCGAATCGCGTGCGGTATACCGCAAGGCACTGATCCGCTATTTTGAGCAGCACAAAGATCAGCTTGACGAAGACAGTTTACGGCGTCTGGAAAGCAATCCGTTACGCATTCTGGACACAAAAAACCCTGCGTTGCAGGATGTGGTGGCCGATGCGCCGAAATTGATGGCGTATCTCGATGATGAATCGCGTGAACATTTTGAGACGCTGTGTGGTCTGTTAGACGACGCAGGAGTTGCCTATCGTGTTAACCCATGTCTGGTGCGAGGGCTGGATTATTACAGTCGCACGGTGTTTGAATGGGTAACAGATCAACTGGGCGCACAAGGTACAATCTGTGCGGGTGGCCGGTTTGATGGTCTGGTGGAGCAGTTGGGTGGCAAAGCAACGCCGTCTGCCGGTTTTGCCATCGGACTGGAGCGTCTGCTGGCATTGGTGCGTGAAAACCTTCAGCCGGATAACAGACCGCACCTCTATTTGGTACTGGTAGGGGATGCCGCGCAGAAAAAAGGTGTGTTGCTGGCCGAGCAGTTGCGTGATGCCATACCGACGTTACGCATTATGACAAACTGCGGCGGTGGCAGTTTTAAAAGCCAGTTTAAAAAAGCCGACAAGTGTGGCGCACCGTTTGCGCTGGTATTGGGCGAGAATGAAGTGGCGCAAAAGACGGTGAGCATCAAGTTTTTGCGGGGTGAACACGCCCAAAAGCAGGAAACGCTGGCGCAGGATGATGTGCCAGCGTGGTTGGAAGAAAAACTGACAGAAATATAATTTTTGGCGGAAAGCCGCTGGGTTAATGTACGGAGAGTACCGTGGATATATACACAACAGAAGAGCAACAGGTCGCTGCCATCAGAAAGTGGTGGGATGCGAATAAATGGTCACTGATCGGTGGCGTGGTTATTGGCGTGGGTGGGTTATGGGGTAGCCGTGCTTGGTTGGATAATCAGCAACACTACTCAGAAGCGGCATCCGCAGTTTATCAAACGATGCTGGAAAATGTATCGCAAGATAAAAATGAGGACGCGGCAGTACAGGGGGCTCAATTGTTAGGTCAGTTTTCAGATACTGCCTACGCTTCACTGGCGGCATTGATGATGGCCAAAACCAAACTGGAGGGGGGGGATGCCGCCGCCGCCGGCGCACATTTGCGGTGGGCGCTGGACAATACTGAAAGTGAGGCTGTGCGTCATGAGGCACGTTTGCGTCTGGCCAAACTCATGATGGCGGAAGAGAAGTATGATGATGCCTTGAATTTTCTTGCAGGTACTGAAGCGGGGATTTACGAATCAACCTATGAACAGTTGAAGGGCGATATTTATGTCGTCATGGGGCAGCCGGAATCTGCACGTACGGCATTCATGCGTGCCCTGGTCAGTGCGTCACCGGGGGAACGTGGGCGCGAGCTGCTGCAAATGAAGTTGGACAACCTTGGCCAGCCTGCTTCGGGTGATTTGTCGTAATGAGGTTATTGTGCATGAAAAAAGTATGCCTGATGCCGGTAGTGATAGCATCCAGTTTGTTATTGGCTGCCTGCGGCTCATCGCCAAAGAACTATTCAGATGCCACACCGTTGCACGCCATCAACACGAGTGTATTGGTTAAGGCGCTTTGGGCGCAGCCCACCGGTGAGGTGCCGGAGTACGCGCACGCGCAGTTACCCGTAGTGATTGATACGGATGCCAGCGACGGTACCGAAAACAAAAAGATTTATGTCGCAAGCCGCAAGGGTGATGTGGCTGCGTATGCCACAAAAAAGGGTGATGTGCTGTGGCAAATCAGTATGGATGAAGCGCTGACGGGCGGTCCCGGTGTCGGTGAGGGCTTGTTGTTTGTGGGCACACGCGAGGCCGAGTTGGTGGCCTTGGATAAAAACACTGGCGCTGAGCGCTGGCGTCAGCGCATCAGCAGTGAAATGCTGGCGACCCCTGTTGTGGCGGGGGATTTACTGGTTGTGCAGACGATCGATGGCAGAATCAGCGTGCATAAAATGGCGACGGGTAAAAAACTGTGGTCGCATGAGCGCAGTATTCCGAAACTGACCTTGCGTGGTACCGGTGTGCCGCTGGTCGTGAATGAGACGGTGTTAGCCGGGTTTTCTGATGGACGTTTACTGAGCCTCAGTCTGGCCACGGGTGAATTGTTATGGGAAACCACTATTGCTGTACCGCATGGGCGTACCGATCTGGAGCGTTTGGTCGATATCGATGGTTTGTTTCGTGCCGCTGATGGTGTGGTGTATGTGAGCAGCTATCAGGGGCGGGTGGCAGCGGTTTCCATCGAGGATGGCAATGTGTTGTGGGCACGAGACATGTCGTCGTATACCGGTCTGACGGTGAGCAGGGAGCAGGTTTTCATCACCGATGCGACCAGCAGGGTGTGGGCACTGGACGGGCGCACGGGTGCCACTCTGTGGCGGCAGGACGGCCTGCTGGGGCGGGAGCTGAGTGTGCCGGTGATGCAGGGTAATACGGTGGTGGTTGCTGATTTTGATGGTTTTGTACACTGGTTGTCACGCGATGATGGTGATTTTGTGGCCCGAAAAAACCTCGATAAAGTGTGGTCAACCCTGCGCTATGTCTGGGATAGTGACGAGTCTGTTGAGAAAGTTTACCGTTCGATCAGTGTTTCTCCGCTGGTGGCTGCCGATACACTGTATGTGCGTGACAATACGGGTGCCTTGGCCGCGTTTGCGCTTTTAAAACAACCCCCTCCACAACAAGCTGCCATAAAATAAGTCAGTATGCCTCTTAAAGAAAACTCGGTTTCCCGGTAGGGGCACTGCCCACCCTACGCCAATAGGCATGTAAATTATTATGAAACCGGTTATCGCGCTTGTTGGTCGTCCTAACGTCGGCAAATCCACTTTATTCAACTGTTTGACACGCTCGCGTGATGCTTTGGTGGCTGATCAGCCCGGCCTTACCCGTGACCGTAAATACGGTGAAGGCCGTGTGGGTGATTATCCCTATCTGGTCGTGGATACGGGCGGTCTCAGTGGTGAAAAGGAAGGCATCGACGAGCTGATGGCAGATCAAGCCTGGTTAGCCGTTGAAGAAGCCGACGTGGTGTTGTTTTTGGTGGATGCGCGTGATGGTTTGGTGACGGGCGATCAGGAAATTGCCAAACGTTTGCGCTCCGCAAACAAGTGCGTGCATCTGGTGGTGAACAAAATTGACGGTGCAGAACTGGCGGTGGTGATTGCCGACTTTTATCGGCTTGGCCTGGGTGATCCGCTGGGTATCACAGCCAGTCAGGGTGGCGGGGTGCGTGATTTAATGGCGGAGATTTTGCCCGAATTGCCCGAATTCGACATTGACGAAGACGAAAACGAAGACCTGGGCATTAAAATCGCCATTGTCGGTAAACCCAATGTTGGAAAATCAACACTGATCAATCGTATTCTGGGTGAAGAGCGCGTACTGGTTTTTGATATGCCCGGTACCACACGCGACAGTATTTTTGTTCCCTTTGAACGTCGCGGCCAAAAATACACCTTCATTGATACTGCCGGTGTGCGGCGACGCAGAAAAGTGCATGACAAGCTGGAAAAATTCAGCGTGATCAAGGCATTACAAGCCATTGAGCGTGCGCATGTGGTGGTGCTGGTGATTGATGCCCACGAAGGCATCAGTGATCAGGATGCGCATTTGCTGGGTTTTGTGCTGGATGAAGGCAGGGCGTTAGTGATTGCCGTTAACAAATGGGATGGCCTGGAAGCTGATGAACGGGAAAGGGTGAAATACGAGCTGGGACGAAAATTACAGTTTGTCGATTTTGCAAAGCTGTTTTTTATCTCAGCATTGCACGGTACCGGTGTGGGTGATTTGTTCAAACCGATTCAGAAAGCCTATGTTTCTGCGACGCGCCATTTTTCCACGCCGGAGTTGTCGCGTATTCTGGAAAAGGCCGTGGATAATCATCAGCCACCGCTGGTGCGTGGTCGGCGCATTAAACTGCGTTATGCCCACCAGGGGGGGCGCAACCCACCCATGATTGTGATCCACGGTAATCAGACCAAAGATGTACCGGATGCTTATCGGCGTTATTTGCAGAATACGTTTCGCAAGGTACTCAAGCTGGAGGGTACACCCGTGCGTATTGATTTCAAGACAGGCGCTAACCCGTTTGAAGGCAGAAAAAACAAACTGAGCAAGCGCCAGATTGATAAACGCCAGCGATTAAAGAAATTTGTTAAACGTAAACGTTAACCTGAAAACAGCCGATTAAGTCTGAGCGAAAAGCCAGATCATCGAAATTTAACCTTTCGCTCATGACTCATATCGGCGTTTTCTATTTTCAGCTGATTTTTTACGTAAAACACATTGTTGTTACCGCAGTGATAACAGTGCCGGGTTTTGTTCCGGTAACGGAAAAGGCAGATGCTCCGGCACTTCATGATACTCGCCGGACGTCAATGCCATCCACACCAGTCCGGCCAGAGAGTTAACACCTAGTTTACGCATGATGTGCGCACGATGTGTCTCTATGGTCTTTGTGCTGAGACTCATTTCGTGAGCGATGGTTTTGTTGGCTTTCCCCTGGATCAACAGGCGTAACACTTCTTCTTCACGGCGTGACAGTTGACCAAGGTACTGTAATACATTTTGTCGCCATTGATCGTCTAACCGTATTTGTCGGTCGCTTTCCAGTGCGCGCTGGATACTGTCCAGTAAAGCCTGGTCATCGAAAGGTTTTTCCAGAAAATCGATAGCACCTGCTCTGAGGGTGCGTACCGCCATGGAAACGGTGCTGTGTCCGGAGACAAAAATAACCGGTGTTTTTATGCCTTGCCGTTGCAGATATTCCTGCAATTCCAGTCCGCTTAACTGAGGCAAACGCACATCCAATACCAGACAGCCAGGCTGCTTTGGATCATAGGTATCAAGAAATGATTGTACGTCGGCAAAAGCGCAGGCCTGGATATTCATGGACTCCACTAGTGTCTGTAGTGAATGCCGTACGGCGTCGTCGTCGTCCACAATGAATACGGTAGGTGTGATGGCAATATGGTCAGTTGTCAGAGTAGATGTCATTTGATTAGTCACGATAGTTCCTTCTACGGTTGAGAATGTGAGAATGAATGTGTTCACGATGCACTGTACGTGGCACAGAGTCAATGTTTTTGCAATAAGTAATGTGGGGTATCAGGGTACGAAAAATCATGTTGCGGTACAATAGGGGTGTGTAATGGTGTTGGAATGATTGTCAGTCAGGGTTTTTTTTGTTCAGGAATTTTTGATCTATCAAGACGATACGAAAATACAAGCTAAAATGTTCCATCTTTATTAATAGCCAGTGTTTTTCAGATGGGGCACAAATTGCAGTTAAAGTTAATTAGTCGTCGCAAAATCCACGGGCACCCACGGCTGGTGTTTTTTTACTGTAATTTGTGATATGCGGAGGGAGTTTATTCTTACTAAATTTGGTTAATGCAAGTGCTTGTTATGGTTGATCAATAACTTAGGAATGGGCGCGCAATATCCCAAACGCCACGAGTATAGTTGTTCTATTTCGAGCTTTTGTGATTGAAGAACGGGCGAAGACGGGATGTTAAACTGGGAATTTATTGCGTGTCCATTCCTTATTAGCGTTTCTTAAATGTTTATTCAGCATCAGGTTCCAGTGAATGCCGCCAAAACTGATCTTCACGCTCAAATAAACGACGTGTTTCCTGTGGCCCCCAGGTGCCTGCCGGATAGGTAGGAATGTAATCACGTTCGGTGGCCCATACCCGTAACACAGGATCGACCACTTTCCAGGCACCATTCACTTCATCAAAGCGCAGGAACTGGCTTTGATCACCTTTGATGACATCGAGCAATAAGTCTTCGTAAGCATCATAGGATTCTTCATCTTCCGTGCGCAGGCTGGCATCCAGGCTAATGGTGCGTGTTTTCATGCTGGGCCCGGGTTCTTTCACCTGCATTTCGATGCGCAGGCATTCTTTGGGCTGAATGCCAATGATCACCCAGTCCGGTTTCATTTGCTCAACAGGTGTGTTGCGAAACAAATGTTGCGGGGGTTGTTTGAAACGAATGCTAATGGCCGACTTGGTTTCTGCCAT
>QIGJ01000239.1 GCA_003229995.1 Gammaproteobacteria bacterium
GTTTGCATCCGGTTGGTATAAAGGGATTATTATGGATACGTTTGGAAAAACCTGACTCTGCTATGTTTGACAAAATTACGATTCGGCAATTTTATGCGTAAATGGCTAAAAGGAGTTTCTCTATCTGTCGTTATAGGCATGCTAATTGTGGGTGCTTTAATGGTCATTGGTTTTCAGAGCGCATTAAATGCAACCAATACCGAATCATTTTGTCTTTCCTGTCATGAAATGAATATTGCTTATGAAGAATATAAAGATACGGTGCATTATAAAAACCGTACGGGTGTGCGTGCAACTTGTTCGGATTGCCATGTACCACGGGATTTTGGGCCCAAGATGGTCGCTAAAATCCGTGCGGCCAAGGATGTTTGGCACCACTTTATTGGCAGCATTGATAACAAGGAAAAATACGATGCTCATCGGCTGATCATGGCCAACACGGTGTGGCAGAAAATGAAAGAAACCGATTCTCGTGAGTGCCGTATTTGTCATACTGTGGCATCCATGGACTTTGAAGAGCAGCAAGGACGTGCCGCACGCAAACATAAAAAAATGGCGGGAAAAGGTCAGACCTGTATCGATTGCCACAAAGGTGTGGCACATGAATTACCTGAAGATTTCGACGAAGATGATGAAGATGAATAAGGAACATGCACATTCCTAAGCCTGTGTTAATTCAAGGTCACCGAATCTTAAATCCATTTCCCGATCCAACGTTTACTGAGATGTTGCCACAGACTTTCGGAGTCCTCCTCAAAAACAATCTTGGGGTGACTGCGCACTATCATCCAGTCACCACGATTAATTTCATTTTGCAATTGTCCGGCAGCCCAACCTGCATAGCCTGCATACGTACGTGTCGCGGTATGCGTCGCGGGCTTGAACGAATGTGTAAAAACATTTTTGCCGGTAGCAAAATAGATATCATCAGCAATACGGTGCATGTTCTTTCCAGGTTGTTGGGTACGCAGTAATACAAAAATACTATTGGTGTTTACCGGACCCCCGAGATACAACGGATCCGTGCTTTGTTGTAATTGATGAACACCGGGAAACGCCTGTTGCAGGGGTATGCCCGCAGGCCGATTAATCGCAAGCCCGGTGGCACCTCGCTTGTTATAGTGGGTCAACAGGATAACGGTTTGCTGAAAACTACTGCCATGCAGCTGTTCTGTGGCAACAAGAAATACGCCTGTATTTTTTTGGATGGACGGCGAATGGTACGGTGCCACACCCGCAAAGGTTGTTGAATATCCGCCGATGATCATCAGCAAACCAAACAAAATATGTTGCACAGTGCGATTGTGTCTTGCTGCACTCAACGCCAGGTGGTGTTGTAAGGACATGATCCCCTCCCGACCGCACGGACAATCTGCCAAGGCGGTATTGTGAGTATGAATCACGAGTATAGCGGAAACCCTCCGTGAGAGGGGAGCTCACAGAGGATAAAAAATCATGCGACTTCTACGGTAAAATCGCCATTTTGGCGGGCGGTTTGTGCAATACCACTGGAACGTGACATCAACAAACGGGCATCATCGCCTTTGGCCCAGGCCGTAACACCAAAACAGACGATGGCCTGTATACTGGTTTGCTCACCAATCATGATCATGAAGTCTTTGAGTTGCCCGGCAAGTTTGTTGGCCAGTGCAACAGCAGCATCTTTGTTGGTTTCCGGCAAAATAAAAATAAATTGACCCACACTTAAATACCCAACCATATCTGCCCAGCGTATTTGGTCACGCAGCATTTGACTGACAGCGACAATAACTTTGTCAGCGACTACCTGGCCAGCAGATTGAACAATCTCCTCCAGATTGATGATGTCCATGATAACCACTGACAATGGGTTTTGATAACGACGGCTGCGGGCGATCAGTGGCTCCAACCCTTTGTTGATGGCATGTGTATTCAGCAGGCCGCTCAGAGTGTCCACCGTATTGTGTTGTACCAATTGCTGCACCAGCTGATTTCGGTCATTGCGTAGCATTTCTTCTTCGCTCACATCAAGATAACAAACGGTGTACTGACCATTATTCGGGGGTAGAGGGTAGCGCACCACATGCCGCTGGATACCTGATTGTGTATGCCCCAAAGTAAAAGGGCCGTTATAGGTGGGTCTACTATCATTCTGATTTTCCAAGGTATTTTTCCCGAGCAGCGCCAGTTCTGTACGCCCAACGCAGTGTCCCGGCGGGCAATCCAGCCATTTTGTCAACGTTTTGTTACACCAAAGCACCAAACCATCATCATCCGTAATGATGATGGCCATGGGTGCATTGGCAAAAATATGTCGGCTGGTGTCGGGATTGGGTTCATCCATGCGGCAATACTCCAGAAGCAGATGTGTATATGTCAGTGCGCCAAACAATCACCAACATGAAATATAACCTATTGATTTTAATCAAATTACTTTTCTACGCGTGAATTATCAATGGGAACATGAACTTGTCAACGGTCTTCGGCGGTCGGACTTTTAGTGTTTGTTGTCGTTGATTGTAGCCTGTTTACCGGCTCAAATATTAACGAATAGTGCCGAAATAATAAGACGGCAGGGGATTTTTTACAGCCACCCTGCGTATTCCGTGCGCGTAAAAAGGGCGTCGAAAATTGAAAAAAGCAGAAAAGGTATAGTGAGAGAAGCCTTGATATGTCGATAACAAAACGCATAAAACACGGTTATGACCACCTGGATGTGCGGGCGGTACGCAAGCGTTTTCTGGCAATTAACCGGGAACGTCTGCGGCGTGCAGAAGGCATATTGAGTTGGCGTAATCGTGATTTTCTGGAATTGTTACCCGTATTATTTCATATCAATCATGCCATGTTACCCGGTTTTGTATCCAAGCAAACACCTGCTGGAATATCAAATTGGGCACCGACCAAAAAAGGCCTGGAAGCCGGTAAGCGTATCGCTAAAAGTTTTGATTACAAGAAAAGGGCTTTACGGACTTTTGATATTCATTCGGTTTTTTTAATGGGTAGTGTTGGCACTATTGCGCATTCAGAAAAAAGTGATTTTGATGTCTGGATTTGTCATCGCCCAGGGCTGAATAAAGAACAATTATTTCAACTGGCCGAAAAATGTGAGGCTATTGAAGAGTGGGGAGCCTCTAGTGGCCTGGAAGTGCATTTTTTTCTGATGGATGCAGAAAAGTTTCGCAGCGGAAATGTGATTGAGCTAAGCCGTGAAAGCAGTGGCAGCACTCAACATTATTTGTTGTTGGAAGAATTTTATCGCACAGGCTTGCTGGTGGCCGGGCGTTATCCTGTATGGTGGCTGGTGCCACCGGACGAAGAAAAAAATTACAAAAAATATGTGTCCCGACTTATTCGGCAACGTTTTATTCCAGAAAATGAAGTCATTGATTTTGGTGGATTGAGTGAAATTCCTGCCGAGGAATTTTTTGGTGCTGCTCTATGGCAAGTTTATAAGAGTATTGATTCACCCTACAAATCTGTGTTGAAAATGCTACTGATGGAGGCTTATGCCGCAGAATACCCACACAGTGATTTATTAAGCCTGAGATACAAGCGTGCGATTTACGACGGTATAAAAAATATGGACATGGTCGATCCATATACCATTTTGCTGGAAAAACTGGAAAATTATTTAACCCAACAAAAATCCCCTGAACGTTTGGACGTAGTACGTCGCTGCTTTTATTTCAAAGTAAAAATGGTTTTGAGTCGCCAATCAAGAATGAACCGGAATTGGCGATGGGAGCGAATGCTCGAATTGGCCGAAGCTTGGCATTGGTCGGAAGGACATATTGAAATGCTGGACAACCGGAAATCATGGAACGTACATCAGGTATTAAAAGAGCGTCGGGTATTAGTCGATGAAATAACCCACAGCTATATGGCATTATCAAAATTTGCGCGTACACATTCCGAGCTGGCACGCATCGAACAAAAAGATCTCAATATTCTGGGGCGAAAACTGTATGCGGCATTTGAACGCAAGGCCGGTAAAATTGAAACGATCAATCGCGGCATTTCTGCCAATATTATTGAAAATAATATCACCATTATTCAAAGCAAGGGGAAAAATACGGAGGAATCGTGGAGCTTATATCCTGGCATAGTCGATGGGCATGAACCAGGAGGTTCATTAAAACGCGCACGCAGCATTGTCGAAGTACTTGCCTGGTGCCATTTTAACCGTTTGGTTGGACTGCGCACCATCATCACATTATTGTTAAGTGACAGTATTCTGGGTTTGAAAGAAATACGGTCAATTCTGGATGCTTTGCAGTCATTGTTTCCTGATGGTCACTTGCAGGAAACTGGGATTGAAAACTTTAATAATCCCCCGTTGATTGAAAAGGGCTGTCTGTTTGCCAACGTGGGTATTGATCCACTACCACGCCATTCCCGACGTGGCACTGACTTGGTCAGTGATCAATCTGATGTAATGAATTACAGTGGTTTTTCATTAAACTTGGCACTGACTTTTGATCTAGTGGTAGTCACCAGCTGGCAGGAAGTTATCACCTACAAATATGTCGGTATCGAGGGCTTGCTGAATTGTTTATCGCAATATATGCGCTGGAATACAGCAGACAATGCGAGAGAACCTCCCTCGTTACAAGCCTTCAGTTATTCTTCTAGCCATAGCCGGGCTATTGCGCAACGCATCGAAGAACTCTACAAAGATATTGCCGCCACATTTTTCAACCTAAACGATGGGGGAGGAGCCCGTTATATTTTACAAGTGGAAAAATCTTATTTTTTATTGGAGTCAGATACCCGTGCATTTACTGACACATATCAATCTACCTACGAAAATTTGTTGGAGGCGCTGGCAACACCGCAGGACACTTTCCGCCCCATTCAAGTGGATCGCCATGCCCTGTTAAATACACCACTACCCTCTATTTTATCGAAAAACCGCACTGGGTTTATTCAGATGTTTTATTTCTGCTTGGGCAAAAAAGTGGATGTTTTTGTACTGGATGAAAATGGCTCGTTGTTTCATCAGCGTGTACCACACTTTGGAGACGAAGCGCTGGTCAACCATTATAGCCGTTTTTTTGATGCCGTATTAAATCGGCAAAGTTTTCTATTTCAGGATGAAAATGCCAGTCTGATGCTGGATGCGCTGGAAATTTATAACGTTAAAAAACGTCGATTTAATAAATACAGCTTTAGCCGAAAAATGCCGGATGTTAATCGACCTTCACGTTATTTTGATGTTCAGGTTATTGGTGACATGGTGGATAAAAATACTGAATTCACCGTGTATTGTAATGACCAGGAATTTTCGTCGCTGGATTATGGGAAGAACTTATTCCGGGAAGTCGTACGTTATGTATTAACACAACGCGGCAGTGGTCAACGCTATCCTATTTATATTACCGACGTGGATTTATCGCCGACGTTATTGGGTGCGCGACATACTGATAAAGTACAGGTGATTGATTATCTGAAATACAAAAAACGCATTGAAGAAAAGATGAACCGGGAACTGGCCAAGTTATAGTTTTTCTCTACCGGCCTAATGCCTTTGCCATAAAAAAATACTTGATCGGTATCGTACGATCAGAAATATCAAGTCCAATATTGCGTAATTCACGCAGCCCTGGTGTATTATTGCTAAACAGTTTTTTAAAGACACCCATCGCTTCCAGCATCAATAAATTATCACCACGCCGAGTACGCTCAAAACGCCGCAGGGTTTTGAAGCTGCCTATGGGTTTGTGTGCAGCATGCGCTGTGAGTATGACCTCTGCGAGACATTGTACATCAGCAAATCCCAAATTAACCCCTTGTCCAGCTAACGGGTGGATAGTATGCGCGGCGTCACCGACCAGGGCAAGGTGAGGTTTAACGTAGTTTTTTGCATGTTGGCCTTTGATGGGAAAACGTACACGCGGCCCGGCGTGCAGGATCTTTCCCAGTTTTTTTTCAAAAGCAATTTCCAACTCTTGTTTGAAAGCCGTTTCATCCAGTTCACATAAACGTTCTGCTTCTTCGGTACGGGTACTCCAGACAATGGAGCTGATGTTGTTTTCGTTTACGGGTAAAAAAGCCAATGGCCCACTGGCTAAAAACCGTTGCCAGGCTGTATGTTGATGTGCATGCTCTGTGGTGATGTTGGTAACCACAGCGGTTTGTTGGTAATCATTGAGAGTAACACTAATGTCAGCCTGCTGTCGTACCCAGGATTGTCCGCCGTCCGCACCCACCAGGAGTTCAGCCTGAAGCAGAGTGCCATCATCTAATTGCAGTTTGGCAAAATCATTGTCGAACTGAAAACTTGCAGGGGTGTTCGGACAATAAATATCAATGTTATCAAAAGTATGGGCATGCTCAATCAGCGTCTTGTTGATAATACGGTTTTCAACAATATGGCCAAGATTGGCTTCGCCGATGTCGGCGCTGTCAAAATGAATACTGCCATTGCCACCGGCATCCCATATGTGCATTTCGGTATAAGCGGTGGCACGTATTTCACGTATTGCATTCCATACACCCAGTGTTTCAAAAAAGCACTTTGACGCTGGGCTGATCGCACTGACACGCAGATCAAAAGAATTTTCAGGCCATTGCGTGGGTGCTTCGTACCCTTCGATGAGGGCAATTTTTAATGCATTATTGCCTTCTATGTTATTGCCTAAAGCGCAGGCCAATGCACCACCTACCATGCCTCCACCAACGATAGCAATATCGTATTTTTTTGGTGTTACCTGTGCTGCGTTGGTCACAATGGCAATCCTCTCGCCAACCGGGGCAGTTTGCCAATGATGCCCATGGAATGGCGAGCCAGCAGGTGTTTAAGCGGAGGTACAATGTCGGTGACGACCAGGCCCAAGTTGCGTGCCAACACAAAGGGTGGAAAACGGGTGGAAAAAGTGTGTACCAACGTGTTGGTAAAACCAATAACCTGACGATGATCCCGCTTCCGCCATTGCGCGTAAGTTTCAAGTACGGACAGTGCGCCAATGTCATCACCGGCATGAAAGGTATCAACAATATTTTGTGCGAGGGCGGCAACATCACGCAAGCCGAGGTTAAAACCTTGGCCTGCGATAGGATGCAACGTGTGCGCAGCATTGCCGATAAGCGCCAGTCGGGAACGCACCTGTTCCTGTGCCTGAATCAGTTGCAAGGGATAACTGTGACGCTTACCAACTTTGATAAAACGACCCAGGCGTTTGCCGAAACAGGGTTGCAATTCAGCAAGAAAATCTTCATCGTTCAATCGTAAAAAATGCTGCGCATCTTCCGGTGTGCATGTCCACACCAATGAGCAACGATTATCCAGCATGGGTAACAGCGCCAATGGGCCATTGCGGGTGAAACGTTCGTAAGCAACATGTCGATGGGGTTTCTCCGGACTAATGTTGGCGATGATGGCGGTCTGTCCATAATCGTGCGCGGTGGTGTGAATGTCCAGCTGGTTGCGTACATGGGAGTTACCTCCGTCAGCGGCGACCACCAGTTTGCTGGTGAGTGATTCCATGTTGCTGCTGTTGTCGTTATCCAGGTCATGCGTAATAACGACAGTGGCATGATCGTCACCCAATGTTAAGTCAGTGAGTCTGGCCGGACTCATCAGCGTCAGGTTATCGCATTGCCGGAGTTGATTCATTA
>QIGJ01000373.1 GCA_003229995.1 Gammaproteobacteria bacterium
AAGAGCTTGTGCTGAGTGAGTGCGAGCACTTGCAGGATCTAGGTGTAAATCAAAATATTTGGGGAATATTCCCATATTGTACTCAAGCGCTTGTTGTGCTTGCAGTGTGGATGTAGATTGTATCGGGTCGCGCGAGTGACGGTGTTATGTGGTAAGGATACTCGCGGATTTAAGAAGGTGCTTGAGTTGTGCCTTGAATTCGTCGGTGTCATGCAATGTCTACTACGTAGCAAGAGGAACGATCATGGAAAAGGGGATGGAGTATCAGCCTGCTCGCAAGTCTGAGCCTGGGATTCTGCAGGAGTTTCTGCGAACGACCGAATTTTTTGATATTGAGAGGGCGGAGCTGGATGTTGCACCCCCCAGTGCGCTGGAGTCACTCGATGCAGAGGCACCTGCGTCGCCTGATATGCCGACAGAGGCCGAAGTGGTTGACGATAATGTGGTCGATAGCGGCGCTTTTTCTCACATTATTCCACCGACGATTGTAACACCGGCTTTTACTTTTAATATCGAAGGCATGGAGGCAACTCAGGCAACACAGTTTTACGCGTCTTCACATAGCCAGCAGGTTTCTCATGATGAAACAGATAATGCCATGCCGCTAATCGAGCGCAAACATCTTGCGATTCGTGTTTACCCCAATCTGATTAAACCATGGGAGCAGGCTGTTGGTGCTGTACAAGGTGAAGTCTGGTTTAAGCGCACCGATGTTGCAGGTCAATCTTACAGAAAAGCCATTGTGTTAAATGGTTCCACCGCCGGACGGCGTGCTATGGTGATTGATCGTGGTAACGCCAATCACACATTGAATTTCCGCATTCCGGATTTTTACGCGCGTGGAAAATTAGTGGTTTACAGCCGCTGTAGAGTCTTTGTTGCCGGGCAGTGGAAGTACACACCCTGGTATGGTCGTATCCTGACCTTTACCCGTGTGCCGGTGGTGCGCATTCGTGCCCATGCTGTGCGTTATCATCGCAATGGTATTTTGAAGACGGCCCCCCTCCTGAGTGATTTTATTGCCACCAGTGTGTATTTGCGCAAGACCTACCCTATGTCACGTTTCAATTTTCTTTCTTATGACGTGATTCACTTTGCTGGTGACCTGACCAATGTCGCGGGTGGTGGTTGTGGTCAGGGTTGGAACGCTTTGTGGAGTCAGTTACGTGCGCTGTACAACGCTTCGGGTCAGGATGCGAGTCATTATGCGTTGATGAAAAAAGGTATTCCAACCGCTTACGGTGGTTGTGGTGGTGGTAACGTTGGTGCCAGTTTTGTCGGTGATGGCAGCATAATGGCGCAAGAACTGGGACATGCTCTGGGTTGCAGCCATGCTCCTGGCAATGGTGTTGGTGGGCCGGACCCGAGTTACCCGCATTATAGCTATCCCCAGTCTGCGGCTATCGGCGAGTTTGGAATGGATTACGCGACCGGAAAAGTTTACAACCCGTCGAACAGCAACGATTTTATGGGCTACTGCGGCAATCCCTGGGTTTCACCCTGCACATATCGTGCGCTGATCAGCGATATTAATAATCAGCCTGAATCGATAGCGGTTGAAGCCAGTGAGTGTGCAGAAAATCTGCGTCACCCACAAGAACATCTGTATCTTGATTTTCGTGTAAGTTATCACGGTGATGTGGATTTGCAAAGTGGGTTTTCCATGGTGGGGGCGGGTGGCAACAATCACGGTGAGCCCACCGAACATTTCATTGAATTGCAGGATGAGCAGGGCAGTGTGTTGTGGGTGAAACGCTTGGTGCTGGGGGAAGCACACCAGAGTTATGATGACTCCCACACCCAATACTCGGAAGCCATTCCCGTGCTGGACGGTGCCACCAGATTAGTCTTTAAATGCGGACACGCAGATGGGCCGACGATCATCAACATCCCTGAAAAGGCACCGACAATCAGTATTGAGGCACTCACATTTGACACCCACAAAGCACAGTCGGGTATCGTGTCTCTTAAGTGGGCGACACAATGTGACAAAGACGAACGAGTGACTTCTATTGTTCGTTATACGAATGATGGTGGTGAAACTTGGCGTCCGCTGGTCATGGCGCTGGATGAAACTGAATACAAGGTGGATCTTGATCAGCTGTCTAGTGGCAAAAACTGCCAACTGCAAGTGATGGCCTCCACCCTGCTGCGTACCATTACAGCAGAAACTGAAGTGTTTGCGGTGAGTCGGACACCTGCGCAAGCGATGATCTCGCCCGTGCCGCAGGATGGGCAGACGCAACAGAGCGAAGTAGTGGAGCTGGCGGGTTGTGCCTATTCGCCTGATGGCTGTGCTGACGAAGATGACTGTCGCTGGAACTCCAGTCTTGATGGTGATTTGGGTTGTGGTGAATACCTCATTGCCAACAATCTGACCCCAGGTGAACACGTTATCTCATTTACCGCTCCCGATGGCGTGGGAGGCAGCACTCATGCAGAGTACACAGTGCAGGTGCTGGCACAGTGCTAATTCTACGTGAGTTGATGCCTGTTTCAGGTCCGCGTCCAACGGATTTTTTCAGGCTGAAGACAGGTCAGCGTACTGGTTAACCACTATTTTGGTCGGCACATTTTCAATTAGGCTTGCATCGCCGTACTATCCCGCATATGAATTTATTTGAGTCGGCCGACCAGTGTCTGTTGCTGTGCATACCTGATAAAAAAGCCACGATGACGCGCTGCACTTTTCAGGCGTGGCGGTTGGGCAATATTCCACTGGTACGTAACGGAAAACCTGAACCTGTTGGTTGTCCTGGTCGTCCCGAACGTCCCCGTTTGGTGACACCAAAAGATCTGCACCGCCGCAGTCTGCATACCCCGGAAGGTCACGCAGCGTTGATCCATGCTATTGTTCACATCGAGTTCAATGCCATCAATCTAGCGCTGGATGCGGTATACCGTTTTCGTGATATGCCGGATGCCTATTATGACGATTGGATGCGGGTGGCCGATGAAGAAGCCTATCATTTCCAGTTAATGCGAAAGCATTTGCAGTCACTGGGTTATGATTACGGTGATTTTGATGCGCATAACGGTTTATGGGAAATGGCGCAGAAAACTGCGCATGATCCTTTGGTACGTATGGCTCTGGTGCCACGAGTGTTGGAGGCACGCGGTCTGGATGTGACGCCAGACATTATGAAGAAATTGGCGGATCATGGCGATCATGCGGCAGTGAGGGTGCTGGAGATTATCTTCCAGGACGAAATCGGGCATGTGGAAATTGGTACGCGCTGGTTTCGATATCTGTGTGAACAGCGCGATATGGAACCCGATACAACTTTTCGGGGTCTCTTTGAGCAATACATGGGAGCTTCTGCAGGCAAAAAAGGCAGGCTTCACCGTAGCGCCCGTAAAGCGGCCGGTTTTAGTGAAAATGAATTAAATTATTTAGAGGGAACGGCTGAGTGATGAAATGTGAGCAGCAGCGAGTGGTAAAAGTTATTTTGGCGGGTTTTTTATGGATGGGGTTGGCTGCCTGCGCGGGCCAGTTCACAAAACCTGTTGTCAAAACAGAAGCAGAGTTAAAGGCGGCCCCCGGTACTTTGTTGATTCTGGTTGAGCGTGAAGCGGATTCAGAGTCGTTCTCCTCGCGCTTGTTTGTCAATGAAGGTTATCTGCATCTATCGGATGCGCGTTCGCCGGCCGATTTTGTCTTGTTTAACCGCAAAGAGAAAACTATTTATAACGTCTCGCAGGATGACAAAACAATCATGGTGATTCGTAATAAACCCGTGGAGGTCGATGCACCTATTGAACTGGATTATCAGGGAGAGTCACAGCCTTCCAGTGCCATTCCCAAAATCGATGGCAGACAGGCAACGCATTATCGTTTTACGGCCAACGGCAAGCATTGTTATGACGCCGTGGTAATGCCAGAAGATTTTATGCCGGATGTGCTGGCTGCCTTGCGTGAATTCAGAATGGTACTGGCCGGTGAACATGCCAGCACTGTTGATCGTACCCCAAAAGATTTGCTGGATGCCTGTGATTTGTCGTTGAATATATTTTATGCCACCCGGCACATGGACCATGGGTTACCCATTCGTGAATGGGACAGGAAGGGTTATCAACGTTTTATGAAAGATTACCGTATAGATTTATCGGCATCCGAGGGTACGTTTGATTTACCGAAAGATTTTAAGCGCTATTCAGTGGGTGATGTTTTGGTGCAGACGCCAGATACAGCAGCACCAAACGCAGAAAAGGAGTTGCAGGGTTCCGAGCTTTCTCAAGGAGGTGTTTAATCAGGCGTTATCCGTAAAACACTGGCTTTGTCGTACCAGTCACCCAGTACAATGCGCGTCATGGCTTTGTCATTAACGATACTTTCGTGCACAGCAGGCCGATGGGTATGGCCATGAATCAAGCGGTTTACGCCGTGTGTGCGGAAAGCATTTTCAACCGCTTGCGCATTAACATCCATAATGTCATCTGATTTTTCACGGGTGCGGGCCCGGCTTTCTGCCCGAGCCTCGCGGGCTATTTGCGTACGCTCTTCAATGGATTTGGCCAATATTGTCTGCCGCCATTGAGGGCTGCGCACTTGTTTGCGGATGGCCTGATAATCAACATCATCGGTACACAGTGTATCGCCATGCATCAACAATGTGTCTATGCCGTAGAGGTTTACGATACTGGGGTCGGGCAACAACATGCAACCCGTCATATTTTCAAATACTGTATCGAGCAGGAAATCCCGATTGCCCACCATCACATAAACCGGGACACCGCTTTTTGTCAGGTGGTTGATATCATGCAATACATCAATCATGTCGGGTGGTACGGCATCATCACCCAGCCAGACCTCAAACAGATCACCGAGAATATAAAGTGCATCCGCCTGTCGGGCTTCTTTTTTGAGAAAATCCCGAAACAGGCGAATGATGTGTGGACGTTCCCCGGAAAGATGCAAGTCAGCGATAAACAATGTGCTCACAATGTCATTTGCCTGATTTTATTAGGGGGAGACATTATTCAGCGTCAATGACCTCGGCTTTTTCAATAAGAACGTCATCAGCAGGCACATCCTGATGGCCATCGCGTGATGTCGTCGCCACTGCTTTCATTTTTTCCACTACCTCTATTCCACCAACAACCTTGCCAAACACAGCATAACCCCAGCCTTGTGGCGTGGGTGAACTGTGATCGAGAAAGGCATTGTCTGCAACGTTAATAAAAAATTGTGAAGAGGCCGAGTGTGGGTCATTGGTGCGTGCCATGGCCAATGAACCTTGCACATTTTTCAGGCCATTGTCGGCTTCGTTATTGATGCAGGCACGGGTTTCTTTTTGCGACATGTCGGGCAACATACCGCCGCCCTGGATCATAAAATTATCGATAACACGGTGAAAAATAGTGCCATCGTAATGACCGTCTTTCACATATTGCTCAAAGTTGGCAGCGCTCTTAGGTGCCTTGTCAAAATCCAGTTCAATATCGATGTTGCCCATTGTGGTGGTCAAACGAATCATGGTGTCGTCCTATCAGGTTTGAAAGTAAATGCGTTTTGAGGGTGTGTTAGCGCGTTATTGGTGTGGAAGAGGTTGCTGGTACTGCGCCATCATCCAGGACTACTTTTTCCATAATCACCGGCGTGCGTGGTACGTCCGAACGGAACTGGCCACCGCTGCCTGTGGGTGTCTTGCGAATGTTATCGACAACATCCATACCTTCAACCACTTTGCCAAAGACGGCATAACCCCAGCCTCGCGGAGTGGGTGAAGTGTGGTCGAGAAAACTGTTTTTGTCAGAAACGTTGATGAAAAACTGTGCGGTGGCGGAGTCCGGGTCGTTGGTCCGTGCCATGGCAATAGTCCCTTCCAGGTTTTTCAGCCCGTTGTCGGCTTCATTCTTGATAGGCGCGCGAGTGGATTTTTTCTGGAGATCCTGAGTGAAGCCACCACCCTGTACCATGAAACCGTCGATGACGCGGTGAAAAATGGTCCCGTCATAAAAACCTTCCCGCACATAATTGAGAAAATTTTCCACGCTCTTGGGTGCTTTTTCACGATCCAGTTCCAGCACGATGTCACCAAGGGTCGTGGTGATGCGCACGCGAGGGTGCTGTTCATCGGCGTTGGCCTGGGTGAACGGCAAAACAAACACGGCGCAAAGCAGGGTGAGTCGGATCAGGGCATTCATCATTGGTTGCTTCCTTTGGTCAGATAGGTGAAATAATCTTGGCGAGCAATGATATCGGGTTTGTTTGTTCCGAGAAAGTTTCCGCACCTATTGTCTACGGAATCCAGAATGATGCCTTTTGTAGAAAAGCAGGGATTTCGCTACCATTGCCACCCACACACAAGACACATACCGGATAACCCATGCTGCACATTCACAACAATCTCACCCGGCGCAAAGAAGCGTTCACACCCATTGATCCCAAAAACGTGCGCTTGTATGTGTGCGGCATGACAGTGTACGACTACTGCCACCTGGGCCACGCACGAGTGTTGGTGGTGTTTGATGTGGTGAACCGTTATCTGCGCAAGGTGTTTGGTGACGACAATGTGACTTATGTACGCAATATTACCGATGTGGATGACAAAATTATCGCCCGCGCCAATGAAAAGGGTGAAAATATCGGCACGCTTACCCAACGTTTTATTGAAGCAATGAATGAGGACGCTGATGTGTTGGGTGTGTTACGCCCTGATGCGGAGCCACGGGCCACCCTGCATATGGACAAAATCATTGCCATGATCCAGGTTTTGGTGGACAAGGGATTTGCCTACCAAGGTAAAGCGGCTGGTGGTCAGCCGGGGGATGTGTATTACGACGTATCCAGCTTTGAAGGTTACGGCAAACTCTCCGGCAAAAACACTGACGATCTGCGTGCCGGTGCACGCGTTAAGGTGGTGGAAGCTAAAGACGACCCGCTGGACTTTGTGCTGTGGAAAATGGCCAAACCCGAAGAGGGCACAAGCTGGCCATCACCCTGGGGTGAAGGTCGGCCTGGCTGGCACATCGAATGCTCGGCCATGTCCACGGGCTGCCTGGGTAATCATTTTGATATCCATGGCGGAGGGCTGGATTTACAGTTTCCCCATCATGAAAACGAAATTGCGCAGAGCGAAGCGGCCACGGGCGAAAAATTCGTCAACGTGTGGATGCACAATGGTTTTGTGCGTATTGATGAAGAAAAAATGTCCAAGTCGTTGGGGAATTTTTTCACCATTCGTGAGGTGCTGGAAAAATATGACCCAGAAGTGGTGCGATTTTTTATGCTCAACAGCCATTATCGCAGCCCATTGAATTATTCCGATAAGCATTTGAACGAGGCTAAAGCTGCGTTGACTACGCTGTACACAGCATTGCGAGGGCTGGATACTGCGGAAGCTATTGAGGACAGTGAATATGAACAGCGTTTCATTGCGGCCATGGACGATGACTTTAGTACCTCCGGGGCGATTGCAGTGCTGTTCGCGTTGGCGCGGGAAATAAATTGCCAGCGTGATTGCAATATTTCGTTGGCAGCCCAACTGAGTGGCGTGCTGAAGCGGCAAGCCGCCTGTCTTGGGCTGCTTGAGCGGGAGCCTGATGTCTTTTTGAAGGG